>JAAYFC010000063.1 GCA_012728435.1 Clostridiales bacterium
CGTTAGGTGTTTGTACTTCTTCTCGTTCTTGTGCATTGTCTGAGCTCCTTTTCTTCTCAGACTAAACTCCACCAGCAATTTCGTCTCCTACTAACTTCCACCGCAACGTCCACTGTGGAAGTTACTCTGTGAATTTACTTGATTAAACAGGTCGCGAACTTCCCAGATTTTTTGATTGACTTCCCGACATCACCGCTATATAATGCGCTTTACGTGTATATTAACCACTATATGTAGTTATGACGATGTAGAAAGGGTTCTTGATATGACATCACTGATTTCGCTCCCCCACACCATTCAAAAGCGCTCCGGCCAGCAGGAGGCCTATGACCCCAACAAAATCAAGGCAGCCATCGGCAAGGCCTTCGTGGGCACGGACACCCAGGTGACTGACGCGCAGCTGGAGAAATTGACCCACGGCGCGGAAGCCCTGCTGCACAAGGCGCTGGACAATGGCCAGGCCTTCACAGTGGAAACTGTGCAGGACATGGCGGAGCAAGCCCTCATGCAGGCCGGCTATTTCGCCCAGGCCAAGGCCTATATCCTCTACCGCGATGTGCGCCGCAAAAAGCGCGAGGAGCGCCAGAAGCTGCTGGCCTACTTCCCGGACTTCGCTGAGCTTGCCCCCGTCCTGGACGGCATTGAGCGCGACTTCCCGCAGGAGGAATACGCCCTGTCTGTCCTCAACCGCAAGTTCCAGTCCCTTTATAAAGAAGACCGCGGGCTGGACGAGCGCATGGACGTCCTCATCCGCGCGGCCATTGAGCTGACGGACAAGGAAGCCGCGAAGTGGGAGTTTATCGCCTCCCGCCTATACAACTGCCATTACCTGTTTAACCTGCGTCTGCGCGAGGAAGCCTTGGGGCTGACCTCCTTTTATGACAAGCTGGTCTACCTGGACGGCCAGAACCTGCTGGCGCCGCAGATGCTGGCCACCTACACAAAAGAAGACCTTAACACCGCCGCCACCTTCATGGTGCCCGATCGGGACAACCTCTTCCCCTATTCCGGCATCGAGCTGCTCACCAAGCGCTATGTCATCCAGACCCGCCGGCATGAGCCCATGGAGAGCGCGCAAGAGATGTACCTGTCCATCGCCCTCTTTTTGGCCATCCCCGAAACCCCCGAGAAACGCCTGAATTGGGCCAAGCGCTTTTATGACATGCTAAGCCAACTCAAGGTGACCATGGCCACCCCCACCCTGTCCAACGCGCGCAAGCCCTACCACCAGCTGTCCAGCTGCTTTATCGACACCGTGCCGGATGATTTGCAGGGTATTTACCGCAGCATTTCCAATTTTGCCAATGTCAGCAAATACGGCGGCGGCATGGGATTATACTTTGGCAAGGTGCGCTCCCAGGGCGCTGCCATCCGCGGCTTTGAGGGCGCGGCCGGCGGCGTCATCCGCTGGATCCGCCTGGCCAACGACACCGCCGTGGCAGTGGACCAGCTGGGCGTGCGCCAGGGCGCGGTCGCCGTCTACCTGGACGTCTGGCACCGCGATTTGCCGGAGTTCCTCCAGCTGCGTACCAACAATGGGGACGACCGCATGAAGGCGCACGACGTCTTCCCCGCCGTGTGCATGCCCGATTATTTTTACCAGCAAATCAAGGACAACATGAACGGCGACTGGCATCTCTTTGACCCGCATGAGGTATTAACCCGCAAAGGCTGGGCCCTGGAAGACAGCTTTGGCGAGGAGTGGACGCGCAAATACCTGGAGCTCATCGATGACCCCACCATCTCCCGCCGCGTCATCCCCATGAAGGACTTAATCCGCCTGATCATCAAATCCGCCGTGGAGACCGGCACGCCCTTCGTGTTTAACCGCGACCACGTCAACCGCATGAACCCCAACCCGCACAAGGGGATGATCTACTGCTCCAACCTCTGCACCGAGATCGCGCAGAACATGTCCGGTATCTCCCTGGTGGAGGAAACCATCACCACCCGCGATGGCGACACCGTGGTGGTCACCACCACCAAGCCCGGTGACTACGTGGTATGCAACCTGGCCAGCCTCAATTTGGGCAAGCTGGATACCGACAACCACGCGGAGATGGAAACCCTCATCACCTCCGCCGTGCGCGCGCTGGACAACGTGATTGACCTGAACTACTACCCCGTCCCCTACGCGCGCATCAACAACCGCCGCTACCGGCCCATCGGGCTGGGCGTCGCCGGCTACCACCACATGCTGGCCTTAAAGGGCATCCCCTGGGAGAGTGACGCGCACCTGCAGGTCGCGGACACCGTCTTTGAGGACATCAACTACTACACCATCAAGGCCAGCATGGACCTTGCCCGCGAGAAGGGCACCTATGACTACTTCCCCGGCTCGGACTGGGAGACCGGCGCCTATTTTGACAAGCGCGATTACACCGCTGACCGCTGGCAGCTGCTGCGCCAGGATGTCGCGCAGCACGGCCTGCGCAACGGCTACCTCTTAGCCGTCGCGCCCACCTCCTCCATCTCCATCATCGCGGGCACCACCGCCGGCACCGACCCCATCATGAACCGCTTCTACTACGATGAGAAGAAGTCCGGCCTCATCCCCCGCGCCGCGCCCGATCTGTCCATGACCACCTACTGGTACTACACCTCCGCGCACTCCGTGGACCAGCACGCCTCCATCCGCGCCTGCGGCATCAGGCAGCGCCACATCGACCAGGCGCAATCCATGAACCTGTACATCACCAATGATTACAGCTTCCGCCAGGTGCTCAACCTCTACCTGGCCGCCTGGGAGGAAGGCGTCAAGACCGTCTACTACATCCGCTCCAAATCCCTGGAAGTGGATGAGTGCGACAGCTGCTCCACCTGAGGACAGCCGAGCGAAGGCGGCGACCCGTCCGGCTTGACGCCTGTCCCGGGTCAGGAAACAACATATACAAAGGGCTGCAACCAAACGCCATGGTTGCAGCCCTGAATCTATCGTGCACGGGCATTAGTGTGGTGTATACGCACCACCGGGGCTGACTGGCTGTCCTGAAGTGTTGATGTAGAGGATCCGGTCATGGCTTGTGTCATGCACTGCTGCCAGGCCGTCTCTAAAGTTGGACAGCGCATCCCTCAACTTGTTGTACCCTTCATTGTAAGGAATGACCAGCTTGCCCTTCAGGTCAAGGTAGCCCAGGGCGCCGCCTTGTTCATCGCCTGACACCCAGGCCAGGCCTTCATGGAAGGAACCGGCGCTTAGCCAACTCTGTCCGAAGACATTTTCTCCCTTGCTGTTGATAAAGTACCACCTGCCATCCTTTTTAACGGCCGAAAAGCCCTGGGAAAAGGGTTGGACCTCATCAAAGCTGTCACTGATGACCAGTTCGCCCTGGGTGTTGATAAAAGAATATCCATTGCCTTCACTTACAGCGGCCAGGCTTTCGCTGAAATCCAGCGCTTTAGCCCACTTAGGGTCGATGACCGCCTCGCCCTGGTTGCTGATGTAGCCCCATTTGCCGTTTTTGTCCTGTACGGCGGCAAGCCCTTCATTGAAATCCCTGGCATCATACCAGGTGTCTGATGCCAGGATTGTTTCCTGGTCCGTGATAAAACGCCATTGTTTGTTCTTGTCCAAAGCCCGTGCCATGCCCTCCTTGAAATCAGCGATAAACAGCCAGCCGTCATCCATAATATGCCAGCCGCGCTTGCTCACCAGGAGGAAGGTGCCATCGTAAGGATAAACAGTGTAGCCCTCGTGGAAATCCCTGGCCCATTCGCCGGTGCGCAACCTGATGCTGCCTTCAAGGTCAATGAACACCGGATTTTGATTTTGATCCATTGCCCAGGCAAAGCCATCAGAAAATTGCCGGATGCGTCTTAGTTTGCTGCTGCTTGTGCTTTCGCCTGTGGCGGACAGCAGGGCATAGGTCATGAAACCCTCACTTGTCTGCTTGCCGGCAATATAGCGGGTGCCGTCCGCGTCTCCTACCTCCAGCGAGTCCCACTGGGGCTCATGAACAAGCAGTCCCTGACGGTTAATCAAGCCAAAGCTCCCCCCCATCTTGATGATGGCTGTATCGCCCAAAAAGGGGCGGACATCATCCAGGATGAAGTCACACAGCAGCTGCCCCTGCTGATTGACCAGACCAAACTTGCCATCTTGCTCTGCAAAGGCCACATCCCCCTGGAAGGCCCAGGGAAGCTGCTGCCCCGCATGTTCCGGTTTGACGGGCGGCATGATGGGAAAACTCTGCTTGAGCGTTCTGTCGCCCAGGAAGATTTCCAGCAGCCCCTCTCCAGCCCTGCTGGGGGTAAAGCGCAGGCTGCGCTGATTGCTGACAAAGAAGGTGGAGAGGGCCGGGGAACTGTGGTGCAGGGACAGCGTCTCTGTCTGGCTGGTATATCCGCTTTCATCGGTGATGGACCAGCGATAATGGATGGATGGAAAGGCGTTTAACGCCTTGTCATATGGCACCCTGACCACTGCAGTGATGGGGCTGCCAGCTTGCGCCTTGTCCTCGCTCAACTGCAGGTCAAAACTGGTCAGCTCCTCATCAGACAGTTCCAGAGGGTCAAAAGCAATGAAAGGGATGTTGTGGTTGATGGTGTACCTTTCACCAGGGCTGCCTTTTTTTGCGATGATGGTGGTGTTGTAGAAGGAAAACGCATCAGAGTAAATACTGACCTGGCCGGGGGGAAGCGCCAGGTATTCCAGACTATAACAGCCACCAAACGCCTCGACACCGATGGTGATATCCCCTTGACCCAAGCGCACCTCGCGCAGGCTGGCATCCTTGTAGAATACCCATTCCTCAATCATTTCCAGGGAGTCTGGAAGGGTGACGCGGATTAAGCTGCTGAATTCTTCAAACACTTCGCCGCCGAGCACCTTGATGCCTTCTGATACCACCAGCGTTTTGATGTTTTGCCTGTTGGGGCAGGTGAATAGCCGGATTTCTTCCGCCTTGTATCCATCCACCTGGGCTGGGATAACGAGGTGGATTTCCTCGCCCTCGTAGCCGTTGATAACGGCCAGGTTGTTCTGAAGAGTGTAGAGGAATCCATCCTTGGTTTTGTACAATTTTTCTTCGCTGCCCAATGAAGCCGAAGGCAGCAGCAGAAGCAAGGCTAAAAAGAGCGAAAGAACTTTGATTTTTGTCATGCCTACCTCCCTGTTGTTCCAGGATGTACAGCTGTGCCTGGCTTGTTTGGCCAGGGGCTGCGTGGTTTTGGGTCGTTGATGTATATGCCGTGTCCGTTTGCCGGGGTTTGGTCTGGATTGATTGTATCAGCAAAGCTGGATTTGTCCAGGCGTTTTATGCCATAAAACCCCGTTTAAGCTGCAATTTATATTGATGATTGTCTGATGATTCTAAACAATTATTAGTGTCACTTTCATCCAGCTTATGGTAGCATGGTGATATCCACGGTACTTGAATGAAGAACACAACTGGCGTACGAACCAGTGCAGCAAAGGAGTCAACATGGCGCAACTAGTCAGAAAACCACTGTTCAACCCCCAGGGCGATGTGGAGATCGTCTCCCGCCGCATGGTGGGCGGCAACCCCACCCACTTAAACGACTTTAACAACATGAAGTATGCCTGGGTGTCCCCCTGGTACCGCCAGGCGATGAACAACTTCTGGATTCCGGAAGAGATCAACCGGGCCACCGATAAAAAGCAGTACCCGCTGCTGGACGCGGCCGAGCGGCGCGCCTATGACAAGATTCTGTCCTTCCTGATTTTCCTGGACAGCATCCAGACCGCCAACCTGCCCAACATCGGCCAGTACATCACCGCCAATGAGGTCAACCTGTGCCTGTGCATCCAGACCTATCAGGAGGCCATCCACTCCCAGAGCTATTCCTACATGCTGGACTCCATCTGCGAGCCCAACGAGCGCGACAGCATCCTCTTCCAATGGAAGGATGACGAGCACCTGCTGCGCCGCAACACCTTCATCGGCGACATCTACAACGACTTCCAGGAAGAGAAATCCATGCGCAACTTCCTGCGCGTCATCATGGGCAACTATATCTTGGAGGGGGTCTATTTTTACTCCGGTTTCATGTTCTTTTACAACCTGGCAAGGAACAACCGGATGACCGGCTCCGCCCAGCAAATCCGCTACATCAACCGGGACGAAGCCACCCACCTGTGGCTTTTCCGCAACATCATCCAGGAGTTGCAAAACGAGGAGCCTGACCTCATCAACAGCGAGGTGAAGGAGATGTTCCGCGAAATGCTGAAGGAAGGCTGCGAGCAGGAAATCGCCTGGGGCCAATACGCCATTGGCGAAGACATCCAGGGCCTCACCGGGCAAATGGTGGAGGACTATATCCGCTACCTGGGCAACCTGCGGGCGACCAACATCGGCCTGGAGCCCATTTACGAAGGCCACACCGAGGAGCCGGACACCATGAAGTGGGTGAGCCAGTACAGCAACGCCAACATGATCAAGACCGACTTCTTCGAAGCCCGCAGCACCGCCTACGCCAAGTCCTCCGCTTTGGTGGACGACCTGTAAGAGATCGGGACGGAGTTATGGTTGGGGGTTTCACCCCCAAACCCCTGCCCGGGGAACTCTTCCCCGGACCCCGGAAGTGATCTGTTTGAGACAGAGAAAACAAAGAAGGGCCGTTCAGGTCCTTCTTTCAGATTGCAGACAAGCTACACAAGAGGGGAGTTTCAGAGGGCACAGCCCTCTGAGTGAAATCGTATCGCCCGGCGCGTCACCGTGCCTTTCATTCCCTTTCCCGTGCCATATGGCACGGGAGGCGTCCATTACAGGACGGTTCCTTCCCATCAAAAGACGCTGTCTTTTGATGGAGAGGAAGGCCCATGGAGCGCATGCCTCTGATGGGCAAAGCCCATCAGAAAAGAAGCGTAATGTGGCCTGACGAGCGGGCGGGGCATTGCGTAGCAATGCATTCCTCGCATTTTCCCTAGCCGGGAACTTTAGTTCCCAAGGGAAAATGCCCGTTCCTCCAAAACGACAAAGTGTCCGCAGACACTTTGTCGTAAGCACCTCAACCGCCAGTTGTGCGTACTCGCCAACCAGATGCTGGACGCTGATGTCTGTACTGCTTATCATCAGGCTGTCCGGACGCATTACTACTAAACGCACTCTTTAATGCTTCCATGAATCGGTCTTTTTGCGTCTCTGCGTTGTCTCATTCGCTCAGCGTAGGCTACGGCTACGCCTCGTTCATTCGACTTAGCAGAGCCATCAAAAATCCTCGATCCATGAGTGCATTAACTCGTGTGTTTAGTATACAACACTGAGGAGTACACCATGAACATTGGCAACAAAATCAAGACCCTGCGCACACAAAAAGGCATCACCCAGGAAACCCTGGCAGTCGCCCTCGGGGTCAGCCCCCAGGCTGTCAGCAAGTGGGAGACCGGGGCAGGGATGCCCGATATTCTGCTCTTGCCCGAGCTGTCCGCCTACTTTGGCATCACCCTGGATGCCCTGTTTGATCTGACCGAGGAGATGCGCCTGGAGCGCATCCAGAACATGCTGTGGGATGAGCGGGTGCTGGACCCTCAAACGGTGCAGACGGAAACCGCCTTCCTGCTCGCCAAGGCACAGCGGGATCAGGAGGATGCTGAGAGCCTGAAGCTGCTGGCCGAAATTGAAAACCACCAGGCCCAGACCCATAGGTTCCAGGCAGCCCAGTATGCAAAACGAGCCCTTGCGCGCAAGCATGATTACAAGGACGCCCATGGCGAACTGGTGGCTGCGGAAGGCGGGCAGTTTGCAGACTGGTACATGACCACCCACCACAAGCTGATTGACTGGTACAAGGCCTTTGTTAAAAAGCATCCGGACTACGCCCGGGGCTACCTGTGGCTTTTGGATCAACTGATGGCTGACCACCGCTTTGAGGAAGCCAGCAACTACCTCACGCAAATGGCCCGGGTGGACCACAGCTTCCGGGTGCCGCTGTATCAGGGGCATATTGCCTGGTTATCAGGACGACAGGAGGAGGCCTTTGTCATCTGGCAGCAGATGTGCCAGGAATACGACAACGATTGGCTGGTGTGGCTGGCCATGGGGGACAATTTGGCCAGGGCAGGCCGGTTTGAGGAAGCACGGCAACACTACCGCAAGGCACTCTCCATTCAGCCCGCCCCCAAGTATGTGGATGCCCTAAAATCCATCGCCCAGCTGTATGAGCGGGAGGGGAATTTTCAGGCAGCCATGGAAGCCCTTCAGGAGGAAATCCAGATTCTGGCCACCCAGTGGGATACCCGCACTGGCGAAACAGTGGACAGGGTGCACAGGGAGATCGCACGGCTAAAAAATCTGGGATAGCCAGAATGCAAAAAGGCTGCAGCGAATGATGCTGCAGCCTCAGACTGAAGACAAAGTCCCGGCTCCGAGCGGCTGGGATTTTGACTTTTATTTGGTGAATAGTGAGTAAATTCAAGGGAATTTGGGGGTTATATGGTATAATAAGGCATGAAACAAAGGGGTGTTGTTCCTTATGATGA
>JAAYFC010000064.1 GCA_012728435.1 Clostridiales bacterium
CGTGTACCTGATAGAATACTCGGATGACTGGTCGGTGACCCGGTCGTACCTGAGTGAGGAATCGCTCAAATCACTCGACAACCTGGCAGCGTGACATGGCAGGCGGAATCCAAAGTTGCGAACTTAATTTGACAGTACCGACGTCTCTGTTTTGTTTTTCTAACGCCATTATAAATATTGGTAACATAACAATCTCCACTCCAATCTCTCTGCCACAAGAAATAACAGATTCCTCCGCCAATGCTTACATTTGGGAAGCATTCTTTTGCATTCTGATAATCAACAAGATTTGATATTCTTCTGTCATTCAGCATTTCATTTCTAAATAGATCTAGTCCCTTTCCTCCTGCAAACCACCTGGATGGGATAATCATTGTCAAATATCTTGGGGTTAATTTCTTTGCCATATTTACGAACAACTGATAAATTGGCTTAGCACTTGTCCCGTGTCCACCATCTTCCATATGATACGGCGGATTACCAATTATCACATCAAACTTCATTCCGAATATCTCCTCTGGCTTGGTGGTGTGAATAAACTCGTATGCATGGTGTTCCAGGCCTTCCCGCTCTTGTTTTCCAAATTGGTTTTCTCCGGCTCCGCAAAAAACACACCGGCCATTCGCAAAAAGATGCTCCAGCTGCTTGAAGCGGATGTTGCCTTCCGCACTGTTAAAATGGCTGACAGAATAGCGCCCGTTGGGGAACTTGCTGCAGTACAAACTGCGCCGGCTCATCAGGCTGGTCAGCTCTGTGATGGCGATGCCATACAGCTGCTTGTGGAAGATGTGGTCCCTGCGCTCCTGCTCATCAGGAATCACCTCCGCCAAGCCCACCATCAGCCGACGGGCAATCTCCCGCAAAAAGACCCCGGACTTGGTGGCCGGGTCCAGGAAGGTGGTGTCCGGGCTTAAAAACAGCTCCTGGGGCAGCAAATCCAGCACCTGGTTGGCCACCTCCGGCGGGGTGAAGACCTCGTCGCTGGACAGGTTGGCCAGGGTGTTCAAAATGTCCGGGTTATAGTCCTGGGCGCGCAAGGGGCTGATGCTCATGGGCAATCCTCCAGTAGTCGGTCAGGGGGTATTCGTGCAGCAGGCGGCCTTCCTCGTCCGTCTCCGGCTGCGCTGATGCAGGTTCTTCCTGCTTGTTATCAGGATTTTGCGCTGTCAGATGGAACTGGTCCAGCAGGCTGGTCTGCTCCACCAAAGGCTCCTTCCGCAGCATGCTTTGTTGCTGCTGCGCCCTGGGCGCCTCCGGCAAGGGCACCTGATCGGGCTGTGGTGGCTGGGCCTTCAGCAAGCCGTTCAGGCTGTAGTCCGCCCGCTTGAACCTGCTGCCTATCAGGGACCATTGGGAGAATACCAGGGCCTCGCCCGTCTCAGTTTCCATGGTCAGTGCATCTCCGCAGATAATGTTGCGCTCCAGCAGGTAGTGGGCAGCCTCCCGGCATGCCTGGGCCAGGCGGCTTTTTTTGCAGACTGCCGTATAGGCCTCATCCCAGATCTGAAACAGACGTTCCCGGCAGCGGGCCGCATTGTCGGGCAGCAGCTCCACTCCGTAGATGCTGCTTAAGGCCAGGAGGCTGTATTTTTCAAAGTCCAGGGCGCTGCGCCGATACTGCCTGTGGACCACCGCCAGCTTGCGCCGCAGGATCTCCACCAAAAAATTGCCGTCCCCGCAAGCCGGCTCCAGAAAGCGGCTGTCAATGCGCTCTGTCTCCTGCTTCACAAGGTCCAGCATGGCATTCACTTCCCGGGGGTTGGTGAACACCTCGCCATGATCCTGAACCCGCTGTCTGGATTTGATTTGCTGTACTTCACTCATCTTCGCGGCAGACCTCTTGCAGTTTTAATCCGGTAAAGCCCTTGTCATTGACAAAAGCAATCATTTTCCCTCCATGTTTAAGCCTGTTCTTGAGATTGTTACGTCAATTGTATCACAACAGTAAATGAAATAAAAACCAGCCCCTATCACATCCAGCGAAGAGGGCCGTTTATCTGTAAAACGCTATTTTATTATGCCTGACTGGGTGTCAAGCCCTCCCCTTCCGCGGGGTCATCTGTAGGAGCTTGATTCACCGGGCAGGCGATGTCATACTCCTGCAAATAGCGCTCGTACTGGGTCTGAAACATGGGCCCATATTGGCCGGCGTGCACGTTTTGCAAATACTCATGCCCGTCCGCCACGCCCATGTGCGCCACCTCAATCACGCTCACCGCGATATTGCTGCAGTGGTCGGAGCTGCGCTCCAGGTTGGTCAGCAGGTCGCCCAGGACAAAGCCCAATTCAATGGTGCAGGTGCCCTGGCGCAAGCGCTCCACATGGTTGGCCTTGATGATGCTGCGCAGGCGGTCCACCACCTCCTCCAGCGGCTCCACCTTTTGCGCGACGAATAAATCGTTGTCCACAAAGGCGGTGACCGCCAGGTTGACGGTCTCCAGCACCGCTGAGCGCATGACGCGGGTCTCCTCCTGCGCCTCGATTGAAAAGCTGATTTCCTTTTCATGCATTTCCTCGGCCACCTCGCAGATGTTGACCGCGTGGTCGCTGATGCGCTCAAAGTCGCCGATAATCTTCAGCATCTTGGAGACCTCGCGGCTCTCCGCGTCCGTCATATGCTGGGCGGCAATCTGCACCAGGTAGGAGGTCAGCTTATCCTCGTATCGGTCAATGGTGGTCTCCATGTCCTCCACCTGTGCTGCGATTTTTCCGTCAAACGCTTCCAGCAGCCCGTCCGCTTCCCGGAAAGCGGCAAACGCCATGCGCGCCATCTCGCCGGTCAGCTTGCGGCTTTGCTCAATGGCCATGGAGGGAGTCGCCAAAAGGCGCGGGTCCAGCAGCTCCAGTTTGTCCCCGTGCCTGGAATCCCTGATGGTTTTTTTGGCCAGCCACTCCAGCTGGCGGATGAAGGGGAAGAGCACCATGACGGCGATGAGGTTGAACACCGTGTGCACCAGCGCAATGCCCACCGCCTGCACACTCAGCGCGGTAAAGGCAAAGCCGACGATGTAATCCAGCAGGTAAAAAACGCCCAAAAACAGCAGGGTGCCAATCAGGTTGAAATATAAATGCACCATCGCCACGCGCCGCGCGTTGCGGTTGGCGCCGATGGAGGAGATCAGGGAGGTGATGCAGGTGCCGATGTTTTGCCCCATGATGATGGGCAGCGCCGCGCCATAGGTCAAGGCGCCTGTGTTGGCCAGCGCCTGCAGGATGCCGACGGAGGCGGAGGAGCTTTGGATGATGGCGGTCACCACAGCGCCCAGCAGCACGCCAAGAAGCGGGTTGGAAAACACAACCAGCATCTCGCGGAAGGAGGGCATCTCCGCCAGGCCCGAGACCGCATTGGACATCTGCTCCATTCCAAACATCAAAACGGAAAAGCCCAGCAAGATGCCCGCCGTGTCCCGCTGGCGCCTGGACGCCATCAGCATCACAATGCCAATGAAGGCCAAAATCGGCGAGAAGGTGGAGGGCTTTAGCAGCGTCATCAAGAAGCCCTCGCTTTGAATGCCTGTTAAGGACAAGATCCAGGGGGTGACGGTGGTGCCCACATTGGCGCCCATCACAACGGGGATGCCGTTAGTTAACTGCATGATGCCGGAGTTGACAAAGCCCACCACCATGACGGTTGTGGCCGAGGAGGATTGGATTACCGCGGTCACCGCGGCGCCCAGGGCCACCGCTTTTATGGGATGCCTGGTCAGGTTTTCTAAAATCGGGCGCAAGCGCTTGCCCGCGCGCTTTTCCAGCGACTCGCCCATGATGTGCATGCCATACAAAAACAGGGCCAGGCCACCCAGCAGGTAGAAAACATCATACACGCTCATTGATTTCCTCCGGTGCACACGCAAACCTGTCCTCGTGATGCACCATAGGCAGAATAGCGAAACGGGAAAATGATGTCAATCGTTTTCCTACAGGCTGCGCAAGCGCATATGCAATGGATGACGGGCGAACAACTACCAACAGCCGCCTTTTGGGCGGCTGTTGACGCTACGGAACATTTGCTTATTTCTTCATTGAAAAGGCATCCTGGCCCGGATATGTGGCTTTGTCACCCAGCTCCTCCTCAATGCGCAGCAGCTGGTTGTACTTGGCCACGCGCTCAGACCGCGCGGGCGCGCCGGTCTTAATCTGCCCGGCGTTGACAGCCACGGCCAAGTCCGCAATGGTGACGTCCTCCGTCTCGCCGGAGCGGTGGGAGATGACGGTGTTGAGCCCGTTGTCATGCGCTAAGCGGATGGCGTTTAAGGTCTCCGTCAAGGAACCAATCTGGTTGAGCTTAATCAGGATGGCGTTGGCGGCCTTTTCCTCTATGCCGCGCTGAAGCCGGCTCACATTGGTGACAAACAGGTCGTCCCCCACGATTTGCACCTTGTCGCCAACCTTGCGGGTCAGCTTTTGCCAGCCCGCCCAGTCCT
This sequence comes from Clostridiales bacterium, assembly GCA_012728435.1. Taxonomy (GTDB): domain Bacteria; phylum Bacillota; class Clostridia; order Christensenellales; family Aristaeellaceae; genus UBA6115. Next base: position 4,425 of record JAAYFC010000064.1, read on the forward strand.
CCTCATCCAGGGGGTCTTCCAGGGACACGATGGGATAGTCAGAAAGCAGGCCTTCCCAGAAGCTCACCAGCTCATCGGTGGTGAAGGTCTGCCCGGTCTTGGGCATCCGGTAACCTTCCTTTGCCTTCCACTCACTGGCGGCGGCGTCAATGGCCAGGGCGATGTCCCGGCCGGGCTCATAGCCCGCTTTTTGGATGGCCTCCAGGATCAGATCCAGCGTCTCGCGTTCGCTTTTAAGATCCGGCGCGAAGCCGCCCTCATCGCCCACCGCGGTGGCCAGGTGCTTTGACGCCAGCAGCTTCTTCAGCGACTGGTAGACCTCCACACCCCAGCGAAGCCCTTCCTCAAAGCTCTTGGCGCCTACGGGCATAATCATGAATTCCTGCACGTCCAGGTTGTTGGCGGCGTGCGCGCCGCCGTTTAAGATGTTCATCATCGGCACGGGCAGCACCTGCGCCGCATCACCACCCAGGTTGTAAAAGAGGGATTCGCCCTTCGCCTTCGCGACTGCCTTGGCATAGGCCAGGCTGACAGCCAGGATGGCATTGGCGCCCAGATTGGTTTTGTTGGGTGTGCCGTCCAGCGCAATCAAGGCCTCGTCCAGCGCCTGCTGGCTGGCCCAGTCATGGCCCACCAAAGCGTTTGCGATTTCGTTATTGATGTGGGAAACAGCTGTTTTAACGCCCTTGCCGGCAAAGGCGTTCTTGTCCTGATCGCGCAGCTCATGCGCCTCAAACTGGCCGGTGGAGGCCCCGGAGGGGGCTGCCGCCATGCCCACCGCGCCGCCTGAAAGTGTGACCACCGCCTCGGTGGTGGGGAAACCACGGCTGTCAATCACCTGACGGCCTTTAATGGATGTAATTTTCATGGTGCTCTCCTTTCGCGCGTACCTTATGCAACGCTCCTTCAAATCATACCCAGTCGCGCGGATTTCTACTATGCGGCATTCTTTGAGCGGGGATGGTTTACAAATTCGATTTTATGGTTATAATAACTATATAATAATTATTCTTATTAAGAGCGCTGTCTCTTAATCAGAAAAACAGAAAGGGAGATATTTATGGAAATGATTCAGAACACCACCCCCCACCGCATGCCCTTAATCGGCGACAAGGCCCCTGCCTTTGAGGCCGTTACCACCCAGGGCCCCCTCAACTTCCCCGCCGATTATAAGGGCAAATGGGTCATCCTCTTTTCCCACCCCGCCGACTTTACCCCAGTTTGCACCACCGAGTTTATGACCTTTGCCACCATGGCGGACGAGTTCCGCGCCCTCAACACCGAACTGGTCGGCCTGTCTGTGGACAGCCTCTATGCCCACATCGCCTGGTTGCGCCGCATCCAGGAGATTGAGTGGAAGGGCATGAAGAACGTGGAGGTCAAGTTCCCGCTGATTGAAGACATCCGCATGGACGTGTCCAACAAGTACGGGATGATTCAGCCCGGCCAAAGCAACACCCAGGCCGTGCGCGCCGTCTTTGTGATTGACCCGGAAGGCATCATCCGCACCATCCTGTACTATCCGCTGACCACCGGCCGCAATTTTGACGAGATCAAGCGCATCGTCCTGGCCCTGCAAAAGGCCGATCAGGACAAGGTGGCCACCCCGGCCGACTGGCGTCCGGGCGAGGACGTCATCGTGCCCACCGCCGGCTCCTGCGGCGTGGCAAAAGAGCGCATGGAAAGCAAGGACCCGGACATCACCTGCCTGGACTGGTTCCTGTGCTTTAAGAAGGACAGGAAGTAAAAACAGCCCGCTTCTGTATTGGCTGCTCCCTGGGCCTCTGCCCGGGGGCGGCTGTTTCCTGTGGCGCAAGATGTGCGCAAAGCGTCAAAATTCGGGCTTGCAAATTATTGTGACGGGTGATAAACTAAGCGATGCGGCTCATGGTTGCGCGCCATGAATCCGGATATTATGCGCCACGAGGTAGATTCCATGAAGAAAGACATCCATCCCAAGTACGGTACGGCAACGGTGCGCTGCGTCTGCGGCGAGACCTTTGAGACCGGCTCCATCCGCAAGGAAATGCGCGTGGACATCTGCTCCAAGTGCCATCCCTTCTATACCGGCAAGCAGAAGCTGGTGGACACCGGCGGCCGTGTGGATCGCTTTAAGCGGCGCCTGGAAAAGGTGGAAAAGGCCGCCGAGAAGGCCTGATTTTGTGCCTTTAATGTCAAAAATGCCCCTGCCTGGGGCATTTTTTGTTACCGTTTCTTCATTGATTTTATTAGCTATCAGGGTATAATGGAATGCGGGCTGCCGCATTGGGCAGCCGCAGGAGGACATGATATTGATACAATCCATTGATACAAAGAAGGAAGCCCGCCAGCCGGACATCGGCGGCCAGGCTGTGCTGGACGGTGTGATGATGAAGGCCCCGGATGCCATCGCGGTCGCGGTGCGCCGGGAAAACGGGGACATCGTCATCAAGCGCGATTCCTATGTTTCACCCTTTCAAAAGAACTCCATTTGGGCTAAGCCCTTCATCCGCGGCTCTGTCAATATGTTCATGATGATGAAGCTGGGCATGAAGGTTTTAACCGACGCGGCGGACATGACCGGCGCCCTTCAAAATGAGAAGCCTTCCCGCTTTGAAACCTGGCTGAGTGAGAAACTGGGGAAAGGCGCTGACAAGCTGATGATGGGCTTCGCGGTGGTGTTTGCCCTTGTGCTGTCCACCCTGCTGTTTGTGCTGCTGCCCAACCTGCCGGCCAAAGCGCTGCGCTCTGCTGGCTGGTCGCTGTTTTCAGTCAACCTGGTCAGCGGCTTCATCCGCATCCTGATCCTGATGAGCTATTTGTACCTTGTCGGCCTGATGCCGGACATGCGCCGCACCTTTCAATACCACGGGGCAGAGCACAAGGCCGTGTACAACCATGAGTCGGGCCAGCCGCTTGAGCCCAAGACAGCGCAGGCCTTTACCACCCTGCACCCCCGCTGCGGCACCAGCTTTTTGCTGCTCACCTTCATCCTGTCCATCCTGTTTTATTCCGTGGTGGACCAGCTGATTTTCAGCCTGACCGGCTTTGACATGGGCAGCAATTACTTGGCGCGCGTGCTGTCCCGCCTGCTGCTCTTGCCCATCGTTGCAGGCCTGGGCTATGAGGCGCTCAAGGGCTTGGCGCACGCCAACAACCCCTTAACCCGCGCCCTGCGCTGGCCGGGGATGCAGCTGCAGCGCCTCACCACAAAGCCCCCCACCGAGGAGATGCTGGAGGTCGCCATCGCCGCGCTCAAGGCCGCCATGCACGGCCTGCCCGAGGGCGAGGTAACAGAGGAAGGCTATGTCATCCTGCCCCGCGCGCCGAAGGCGGTACAAAGCGCTTGACCATCCGGCAAGCCTTGGACACAGCTGCAAGGCAGCTGGCAAAGGCGGGTGTTGACAGCCCGCGGCTAAACGCCCAGCTGCTGCTGGCCTCCCTGTTGAATACGCCCCATCTGCAGTTGATGACCATGCAGGGCAGCCCGCTTGAAGCAACTGTTGAAGCACGGTTTTTTAAGCTGGTCGCCCGCCGCGCGTCGCGGGAGCCGCTGCAAACCATCCTGGGCTATGCCCATTTTATGGGTCATGCGTTTTTAACAGCGCCCGATGTGCTGATCCCCCGGCAGGATACCGAGACCCTGTGTGAGCGCGCGCTGTCCCATGTGCACCCGGGCAGCCGCGTGTTGGATCTGTGCTGCGGCAGCGGCTGTCTGGCCATCAGCATCAAGCTGGCGCAGCCTGAGGCCGCCGTATACGCCAGCGACATCAGTGCAGCCGCCATCGCGCTGACACAAAGAAACGCGCTGCGCCTGGGGGCTACAATCACCCCTTACCAGGGGGATTTGTTCGTGCCCTTTGCAGGAATGCGGTTTGATGTCATCCTGTCCAACCCGCCCTATATCCCTCTTTCAGAGATGCCGGGCTTACAGGAAGAGGTGCGTCAGGAGCCCGCGCTGGCCTTGGAAGCAGGCCCGGACGGCCTCCTGTTTTATCGGCGCATTCTAAAAGAGGCTGCGCAGCACCTCAAGCCCGGCGGTCATCTGCTGCTGGAGCTGGGGGACAGCCAGGCGGCGGCGGTCAGCGCGCTGGTGCCGCACGGTTTTTCACAGCCCCTCATCCACATGGACTTAGCCGGCCTGCCCCGTGTACTTGAAACCCGGTATATGGAAGGTGTATCCTCATCTTATGAAAGACTTTTTTGACCAGCTGACCGCGCGCTATGAGGAATTGGCGCTCAGCGTCGCGCAGATGGAAACCATCCAGAACCAGCCCCTCTTTCAATCCTTGATGAAAGAGATGGCGGATTTGCAACCTCAGATTGATGCCTGGGCCGCCTTCACCCAAACACAGCAGGAGGCGGACAGCGTGCGCGAGTTGCTGCACCAGCCCGGCTTTGAAGACATGGCACAGGAAGAATTAGAGGCGCTCACCGCCAAACTTGAGCAGCAGGAGGACGCGCTGCGCCTTTTGATGCTGCCCAAGGACGCGGATGACGACCGCGATGTCGTGATGGAGATCCGCGCGGGTGCGGGCGGGGAGGAAGCCGCTCTCTTTGGCGCCTCGCTGCTGAGGATGTATTCCCGCTACGCCGAGCGCAAGGGCTTTGCCGTCTCCTTCATGTCGCTGTCAGAAACCGAATTGGGCGGCGTGAAGGAAGCCGTGTTCACCATCGAAGGCCGCGGCGCCTTTTCACGGCTGAAATACGAAAGCGGGGTGCACCGCATCCAGCGGGTGCCCACAACAGAGTCCCAGGGCCGCATCCACACCAGCACCGCCACGGTGGCCGTGCTGCCGGTCTTGGAAGATGTGGAAATCCACATTGACCCGGGCGATTTGCGCATCGATGTCTTCCGCGCCACCGGCCAGGGTGGTCAGCACGTGAACACCACGGACTCCGCCGTGCGCATCACGCACCTGCCCACAGGCCTGGTGGTCTCCTGCCAGAATGAGCGCAGCCAGATTAAAAACCGCGAGCAGGCCATGAAGGTGCTCAAAATCCGCCTGTATGAGCAGGCGCGCGAGGCGCAGGAGGCCGAGCACGCCGATCACCGCCGCAGCCAGGTGGGCACGGGCGATCGCAGCGAGCGCATCCGCACCTACAACTTCCCCCAGGGCCGGGTGACCGACCACCGCATCGGCCTGACGCTTTACGCCATCGACCTGATCATGGACGGGGACTTAAATCAGCTGATTGAGCCGCTCGCCCGAAACGCCCAGCAGGAGTTGATGATGGCACATGCAAGAAACGCGTAAGCTGGTCCGTTTATATGGTATAAGGATGAACTAAAAGGAAGGATTAACATGCAACGTCAACCAATGAACAAAGCGCAAAGATGGACCCTGGTGTTCTCTTTGATGATTATTATACTGCTGGCCGTGCTGTATCTTCTCTTTTTCTCAGACAATGGGTCTGATGTACCCAGGTCCTCTCCCGAGCCGACCGCCACCTTTTTAACGGTGGATGAGGCGCGCGAAAACCTGCCTACACCTACGCCAACCCCCAGCCCAAGCCCCTCCCCCACCCCGCTGCCCACCGCCACACCCGAGCCCACCCACACCCCGGTGCCCGAGAAGGTGGTCAGCTTGAAGAAGGGCAGCAAGGGCACAGAGGTGGTCGATTTACAGACAAGGCTCATTGAGCTGGGCTACTTAAAAGAGGGCAGCAACGATGGCGACTACGGCTCTGGCACCGAGGCCGCTGTGAAGGCCTTTCAGGCGAAGCACAACCTGAAAACCGACGGCATCGCCGGCAAGGACACGCAAAATGCGCTGTACTCAAAGGACGCCCTTCCTAAATAAACAGGTCTATAGGTTAATGAAAGCGGCCATGGCGCCGCTTTCTTGTATTTTCCGGCCAGAAATGGTACAAATAGGCTAAGGTTAAACAAGGCGAAACACAATTAAAATAGGGAGGTAGATTGTATTGAAACATTTCAAGAAAGCCTGCGCGCTGTTGATGGCGCTGCTCCTCGCGGTGCTCCTGCTGCCAGCCAGTACGGCTAGCGCAGAAGGAGAAACACAGATTACCATCCTGGGCACCTCGGATTTGCACGGCAACATCTGGGGCTTTAGCTATGAGGACAACAAGGAGACCGCCAACAACGGCATGGCCCGATTGTACACCTACATCAAAAAGGTGCGGGAGGAGAACCCCAACACCATCCTGCTGGACAACGGGGACACCATCCAGGGCACCATCATGACAGACGACCTGTACAACAAGACCCCGGAGGATCCCCACCCGGTGATGGCCGCGATGAACTTCATGGGCTATGACGCGATGGCGCTGGGCAACCACGAGTTCAACTGGGGCATAGAAACCATGAACAAAATCACATCCCAGGGCGAGTTCCCTGTGCTGGCTGCCAACGTGAAGGACAAGGAAGGCAACCTGGTCACCGGCTTGGGCTGGGTCATCCTGGAGTGCGCGGGCATCAAAATCGCCGTGATTGGCGTGGTCACCCCCAATGTGCCCCTGTGGGACGGCGGCAAGCCGGGGATTGAGGACTACACCTACACAAGCGGCAGCGCGGGCGTGACGGAGGCCCTTGCGGAGATTGGTGACGCCGCTGATGTCATTGTCGTCTGCGCCCACATGGGCATGGCGGCGGAGTTTGACGAGGAAGGCGGCGCTGACTCCGCGCAGCAGATTCTTCTTGACAACCCGGGTGTCAACCTGCTGCTGGTGGGCCATTACCACATGTCCTTTAATGAAAAGCAGGGCGATACCTTCATCGCCGGCGTGCGCAACGCGGGCCGCGAAATTGCCCGCATTGACCTGACGCTGGACGCGGACAAAAACGTGGTGGACGGTAAGGTGGACATCCTTGATATGGCGGATGTAGAGCCCAGCCCGGAGGTTCGGGAGATCCCGCTGGTCGCGGAGGCCCACCAAAAGACCATCAGCTTCATCCAGGGCGGCGGGTCGGGTGAGGACGGCGAGGGCGGCACCCCGCTGGGCGCCACCACCGCGCGCTTTCAGCCAGAAAACGAGATCCGCGGCCTGCCCCAGGGCAAGCTGCAGGACACCGCGGTCATGGACTTGATCAACAAAATTCAGCTGGAAAATTCCGGCGCCGATGTCTCCGCGGCCGCCCTCTTTAAGGACACCAGCGATTTACCCGAGGGCAACATCAACTACGGCAACGTGTTTGACATCTACAAGTTTGACAACACCCTCTACCGCGTGCCCATCACCGGCAAGGAGCTGCTGGGCTACATGGAATGGTCCGCGGAGTGCTACAACCAGTGGGTGGAAGGCGACATCAACATCTCCTTTGACCCGGAGTACCCCGGCTACCTGTATGACATGTTCGCCGGTGTGGAGTACGAGATTGACCTAAGCCAGGCCAAGGGCCAGCGCATCAAAAACGTCCTTTATAAGGGCGAGCCGCTCAAGGATGACGAGCAGCTGACCCTGGCTGTGAACAACTACCGCTACTCCTCCGCGCTCAAGGGCAAAAACCTGATCGAGGGCAAGAAGGAGTGGGAGTCCTCCAACTCCATCCGCGACATGATTGTGGCCTATTTGGCGGAGCATTCCCCCATCACCCCGCAGGTGGACAACAACTGGTCCATCGTGGGGGTGGACCTGAACCTGGAGAACCCGCAGCGCGAGGAAATCATCACCCTCATCAACGACGGCACGCTGGAACCCCCCTATAACGAGTCCTATAACCTGAAGGATTACGAGGAGCTGGTCGCGGTCAAGCCCGCCGCCTAAGCACGCCCTCCACACTTCATCTTTGCAAAGGAAGCGGCGTTTTCGCCGCTTCTTTTTACATGAGGCCTCCTTGTACCCCTTCCCCCAATACGGTACAATGGTTGTGCATATTTCCAATACAAACCATGTGGGAGGAGCCGATGATCCAGCACCAAACCCTGCCCGCGCAGGACATGCGCCTGCGCTATTTAACCCAGTTGTCCAAGGAGTTCCCCTCCCAGAAAGCGGCCGCCGCGCGCATTGTGGACTTAAAAACCTGGATGCGCCTGCCCAAGGGGACGGAATACTATTTCTCTGACCTGCACGGCGAGCACAAGGGCTTTTTGCGCATGCTCAAAAGCGCGGCGGGCACCATCAGAGACAAGATTGAAACCCTGTTTTCCGGTGCCATCATGCGCAAAGACCGGGACGAATTGGCACAGCTCATCTACGAGCCGGAGGCCATGCTGCGCCGCAAGCAGGAGGACGGCAAGCTGAACGAGGAGTGGTACTACCTCACCATCACCCGGCTGATCAAGGTCTTCAAGGCCGTCTCCGCCAAATACACGCGCAGCATGGTGCGCATGACCATCCCGGAGGACTACAACAGCGCGATTGATGAATTGTGCTACCTGGATGACGACGAAAGCCGCGCGCAGTACCACCTGGGCGTGGTGCGCGCCATCCTGGAAACCGGCGTCGCCAGCGCCTTCATCAGCTCGCTTTGCGCCGGCATCCGCAAGCTGTGTGTGGCGCGGCTGCACATCATCGGCGACATCTACGACCGGGGCGCGCACCCGGATTTGATCATGGATGAGCTGATTGCTTTTTCTGATGTGGACGTCCTGTGGGGCAACCACGACATCCACTGGATGGGCGCAGCCCTGGGCAACCCAGCCTTAATCGCCAGCGTCATCCGCCAGGGCATCAGCTACAACACCTTTGACCTGTTTGAGGACGGCTACGGCTTCAACCTAAGGCCCCTGTCCGTGTTCGCGCATGAGGTCTATGGGGATGACCCCTGCACCGCCTTCATCCCCAAGGACCAGTTTAACATCAACCTGTTTGACACGGTGGAACCCGGCTTGGCCGCGCGCATGCAAAAGGCGATGGCCGTCATCCAGTTTAAGCTGGAAGGGCAGCTGCTAAGGCGCCGGCCGGAGTACGGCATGGACGCGCGCGACCTGCTCAGCCGGGTTGATTACCAAAAGGGCACGGTACGAATTGATGGGGTGGACTATCCCTTAAAGGACACCAACTTTCCAACCATCAACCCCAAGGACCCCTTGGCGCTGACGGAGGGGGAGGAGGAGCTGATGCATTCCCTCACCGCCTCCTTCCGGCACAACAGCCGGCTGCAAAAGCATATGCGCTTTTTCATCAGCAATGGCAGCCTCTACTCAAAGCGCAACGGGCAATTGCTCTACCACGGCTGCGTGCCGATGAAGGAGGAGGGCGGGTTCGCCTCCGTTTCCATGTATGGCCAGGAGCTGAAAGGCGCCTCCCTGTTTGAGTTTATTGACGCCAAGGTGCGCGACGCCTGGTACCTGAAATACGGCAGCGAAGCGCAGGTAGAGGCGCGGGATTTCCTCTGGTATCTCTGGTGCGGGCCCATGTCCCCCATCTTTGGCAAAAACCGCATGGCCACCTTTGAGCGCATGCTCATTGATGACAAAAGCACGCATACCGAGGTGATGAACCCCTACTACCGCCTGGTGGATGAGGAGGAGACCTGCAGGAAAATCCTGGCCGCTTTTTCACTGAACCCTGATACCGGGCACATCGTCAACGGCCACGTGCCGGTGAAACTAAAGCGCGGCGAGAGCCCGGTGAAGGGGAAGGGCAGGCTGTACATGATTGACGGCGGCATCTCCAGGGCCTACCAGGCAACAACCGGGATGGGCGGGTACACACTGATTTACAACTCCCATTCCTTCGCCCTGGCGCAGCACCCAGTCTGGGAGGACTTGGACGAGGAGCTGTTTGACAGCCCCGTTTTACAGGTCGTGGAGCAGCTGCCCCGCCGCATCACCCTTGAGGAGACGGACGCCGGCCTTAGCATGGCACAGGAGATCTCGGATTTGGAAGCCTTGATCACCGCCTACCGCTCCGGCAGCCTGCCTGAACCTCATGGCAGCGAGGAAGCCCAGGTGTTTGACCCCGGCAGCAAGCTTACAAAAAACGGAATATAATCATAAAGAAGGAGACAGATTATGACCATCGCATTTATCGGCATTGGCGTCATGGGCATTTCCATGGCCCGCAACCTCATGAAAGAGGGACACACCCTCAGGGTGTACACCCGCACCGCCAGCAAGGCCGCCCCCCTGGTACAGGAAGGCGCGCAGCAGTTTGACAACATCGCTGACTGCGTTTTGGGGGCAGAGGCTGTCATCACCATCGTAGGCTATCCCAAGGATGTGGAGCAGGTGTACCTGCACCCAGGCGGGATTTTGGACAGCGCGCAGGGAGGAGCCCTGCTCATTGACATGACCACCACCAGCCCGGCCCTGTGGCAGCGCATCGCAAAGGACGCGCGCGCAAAGGGCTTCCGCCCGCTGGACGCCCCGGTTTCCGGCGGCGATAATGGCGCCCGGGCCGGCACCCTGGCCATCATGGTGGGCGGCGAGCAGGCCGATTTTGACGCCGCCCTGCCCCTGTTTGAGTGCATGGGCACAACCATTATTCTCGAGGGCGCGGACGGCGCGGGCCAGAACACCAAAATGGCCAACCAGATTGCCATCGCGGGCGCGGTGGCCGGCGTTGCGGAAGCCATCCGCTACGGCGAGGCCGCAGGCCTTAATTTAACCACCATGCTGGACACAATCTCCTCCGGTGCCGCCGGCTCCTGGCAGATGAACAACAACGGGCGCAAAATGGTGTCCGGCGATAAGGCCCCCGGTTTTTTCATCAAGCATTTTATCAAGGACCTGGCCATCTCAAAGGATGAGGGCAAGCAGCGCGGGCTGAAGTTGCCCATCCTTAACAAGACGCTGAAGATGTACCAGGAGATGGAAGAGCAGGGTAAGGGCGACCTGGGCACCCAAGCGCTGATTGATTTGTACAGGGATTAAGGATGCTGCCTGATTACACCAACTGCATCACCAACATCATCGCTTCCCTCGAAGCGCATTATGGGCTGCCGCCAAAGCAGGCCACGCACCCCGTTTTGGACGCACTGCTTGCAAAAAAGCCCTACCGCAACATCGTGCTGCTGCTGTATGACGGGCTGTCCATCGCGACGCTTCAGGAAGCGCTGGGTGAGGACGCCTTTTTGCGAAGGCACCTGCGCGCCGCCTTGTCCAGCGTCTTTCCCCCCACCACCACGGCGGCGGTCACCTCGCTGAAGTCCGGGCTCAACCCCCTCTCCCACGGCTGGATTGGCTGGACGATGCACCTTACGGACATCGGCCAGAATGTGGATTTGTTTACCAACCGCCTGCAACAGGACAGCCGCTATGCCAGCCTGGACAACGCGGGCATGACCCTGCTGCCCTTCACCACCTTCACCAGCCGGCTGCGCCGGCACGCCGGGCTTGACGCGCTGGAAATTTCCGCCCACGGCGATTGGGTGACGCGTGACCGCGCCGCCATGTATGAAGCCGTCATCGCCCGGACACGTCAGCCAGGACCCCATCTCATCTACGCCTATGACGGCAATCCGGATCACCTGATGCACGATATGGGCACGCGCCACAAAGACGTGCTGGCGCTGGTGCGCACCATTGATCAGGAGGCGGCGGCTTTCGCGGCCAGCCTGCCGGAAGACAGCCTGCTCCTCATCACCGCGGACCACGGGCTGGTGGACGCGGAGTATGTGGCGCTGTCGGATTACCCACAGATTCTGGACTGCATGATGCGCCCCTTCACAGTGGAAGGGCGCACGGCCGCCTTTTTCATCAGGCCCGGTATGCATGACCAGTTCAGGGAAGCGTTTACTGCCGCCCTGTCTGACCGCTTTTGCCTGATGACCTCAAACGAATTCATCAACAGCGGCCTTTTGGGCCCAGGGAAAGAACACCCCCGCCTGCGGGGCATGTTGGGCGACTTTATCGCCCTGGCCCTGGGGAATGCCTGCCTGTGCATGCAGCCGGATCATGCCAGCCTGATCGGTGTGCACGCCGGAAGAACCCAAAGGGAGATGGAAGTGCCGCTGATTGTGGCCAAAAGCTGATTTTCCTTGAATCACAAAAAAGGGGCTGCCGCGCGGCAGCCCCTGCTTTTATTACAGTTACAAGGCCTAATACTTGACGAAAACTTTAACGCACTCATGGGCAGAGCAATTTTTTGTCACCCGCGAAGACGAGTGAAGGAGGCGTAGCCTCGTCGGAATACCTTCCGTTTTGTTTCCGGCACGCATGCGTGCCGGAGGCCTAAACGAAGGGATTCCTCCTCCCCATTGAAAGCCTGCTTTCA
>JAAYFC010000065.1 GCA_012728435.1 Clostridiales bacterium
CGTGTACCTGATAGAATACTCGGATGACTGGTCGGTGACCCGGTCGTACCTGAGTGAGGAATCGCTCAAATCACTCGACAACCTGGCAGCGTGACATGGCAGGCGGAATCCAAAGTTGCGAACTTAATTTGACAGTACCAGCGGCTCACGGCAATTGTCGTTGCTCTGCTGTTAAGTGTATTGTTCACTGCACAGGTCAGCGCATCGCCAGATAAGCCGGTGGTAATCGCGTCTGCTACGCGGTTAACGAGTCATTTTTTCACGAACCAATGGGGTGATAACACCTCAGATCTTGAGGTGAAATTGCTTGTCAACGGCTATCCAACCACCGTGTTTACATCGCAGAACACCTGCGTTTATAACCCAACAGTCATCGCCAATGCGGAGGAGACCGCAGTGGGCGAGGATAAATTATTCACCATCCAGTTAAGGGATGGTCTTCTTTTTGATGACGGCTCACCTATCACAGCAAAGGACTATGTGTTCTCACTGCTGCTGCAGGCCTCCCCGGCCATGCGTGCCTTGGGCGGCCTTCCTGCGGACCTGTCCCATCTGACAGGGTTTGAGGGTTATGCCACAGAACAGACCGAAGTCTTTTCTGGTGTGCGCCTGCTGGGCGATTTGTCCTTCTCCCTGCAACTAAAAAAAGAGATGGTGCCTTACTTCTATGAGAAGGCCTTCCTGATGGTCGGTCCCTATCCGATGGCTGTTCTAGCCCCGGGCGCTGAGGTTGTTGACACGGGGGAGGGTGCTAAGCTTAAGCCTGCGCTGACGGCGGAGCTGCTCCAGCAAACCATCTTAGATCCGGTAACCGGCTACCTGGTACGCCCTGTACCCGGCTCTGGTCCTTACAAGCTCACCAGCTTTCATGATGAGAGCGGGGAAGCCAGCTTTGAGATGAACCCGCACTTCCTGGGTAATCATGAAGGTAGAAAACCTGCGATTACAAGCCTCAAGTTCATCCATGCTTCCGGTGACGCGGCGCTTGCGGCCCTCAAAAACGGCAGCATCGATATCCTGCACAAGGTGGTGGATGGCAAACTGATTGAGCGCGGCCTTAAGATGGACAAAGTTAACTATGCGCCTTATGCCCGGCGCGGTTTCGCCTTCTTTGCTTTTGACGCGCAAAACGGCGTCGGTGCTTCCAAGGCCGTCCGCCAGGCCTTTGCCTATTGCGTTGATGCTGTGAAAATCGCGCAGGAATATACACAGGGCTTTGGCTGGCCTGTATATGGTGACTATGGCTTTGGCCACTGGGCCATTGCGCAAGCCGCTGGTGCCAACGCCATCTCCGAATTGCCCAGCTTGGACGGTGCAAGCTTCTCCGCCTTTGACGCCCTGCCTTTACACCACTATGAAGTGCATCTTAGCCGCGCCGCTGCGCTGTTGGATAACGATGGATGGGGTTTCAACGCCGATGGTGAAACCTACAAGGCGGGTCAGGTCCGCCACCGCAAAACAGACCAAGGTCTGGCGCCCTTGGCCTTCAACTGGCTGCAGCCAGAGGGGAGCAAACTGTCAGAGCTGGCACAGAAGATTATTGAAGAGAACTGTAAGCGTGTGGGCATCCAGCTCAAGGTGACAAAGGTGAGCCAGCAGGCGTTCTTTGAAAGCTACTACGGCCGCGAGCCAAAGGGCTTTGATCTGTACCTGCTCGCGTCCAACTTTGGACCCGCATACGATCCCTACTATACGTTCATGAATCCCAAGGGCATGGCCTACAGCCAGGGCCAGGCGGATGAAAGCCTGCTGGCGCTGGCCAAAGCGCTTCGGGAGACGCCCGAGGGCGATACCCAACTGTTTGTGCAGCGGTTTATGGACTACCAGAAAGCATACAATGATGTACTTCCCACTGTTCCGGTGTACAGCAACATCTACGTGGACTTGTATCGCAACGATATTTATAACTACCGCCCTGCAAACCACAACAGCGCCGCCAATACCATATTGTACGCGACGCGCTGATGCGGCGATGATGACGAGTGCAAACGGATAGTTGAAGGAGTATGTTATGGAAATGAAAACTACGAATCGTTGGAAGAAGAGTATCGCCAAGCTGCTGGCTTTGGTGATGCTGCTGACCATGATGCCCATGAATGTCATCATGCCGCAGACCGGCTATGTGGCGGCAGAGCTTGTTGAAACAGAACCCCCCTCAGGGGAGGAGTCTGCGACACCGGTCGTTGCTGATACACCTGAGGATGAGGCGGAAGCCCCGCCGGTAGCAGAGGAGAGCGCCGCGCCTGAAGAACCCTCAGCCGAAGAACCCGCGGTTGATGAACCTGTGGCCGATGAACCTGTGGTTGAAGAGCCTGTGGCTGAGGAGCCGGTGGCTGATGAACCCGCGGCCGAAGAACCGGTGGTTGAAGAACCGGTGGTTGAGGAGCCGGTGGTTGAGGAGCCTGTGGCTGATGAACCTGTGGTTGAAGAGCCGGTGGTTGAAGAGCCGGTGGTTGAGGAACCCGCAGCCGAGGAGCCTATGGCCGAGGTGCCTGTGGTTGAAGAGCCGGTGGTTGAGGAGCCTGTGGTTGAGGAACCTGTGACCGAAGAGCCTGTGGTTGAGTTAACAGGATATGTGCGGTCAACTGTCAACGGTTTGTCCTTGACTGGTTATCCCCTGAATGATGTCACGGTTACCAAAAACACAGTGTTGTTGGCAATTGGCACGGCAAGTGACAAGCTCACAAAAGTGGTCTTCAGGACAGGTGAGGACGCAGTCTTTACTGCAAACGTCACCACCAAATATCTGGAACCGCTGTCGGCGGAAGAGGTAGCCAAGGTAAAGACCAAAAACGCAGGCGCACCCGCTGATGAGAGCACAGGACTTCCCATTCCGTTGATTAAAATCACTCTCCCCAAGGCTGAAGAACCTACCGAGGTAGAGGAACCAGCCGAGGTTGAAAATCCAACAGAGGCAGAAGAGCCCGCCGAAGCTGAAGAACCCGAAGAGGTCGAAGAACCTGCCGAGGAAGAAGAGCCCGCAGTAGAAGACGAAGACCCTGAAATCTATTTGGATCCTGATCATCCGGAATCACCTGGATATGAGCCTAAGGAAGAGCAGCCCGCCGTGGAAGAGCCCGTCTTAGAGGAAGGTGAACTTCGGGAAGCAGCTGAAGACTGACATCAACGGCGTGGAGTACGAGTACTACGTCAAAGAGGTGACAGTCCTGGAGAACTACACCAAGGTTGAAGAAGGCCTGAAGGTGACGAACACCTACAAGCAACCTGATACTGAGGAAGACGTAATCGGCGAGAAGGTTTGGGTGAACAGTCCCAAGCCCGCTGTGGAGTTTGAGCTGTGGCGGAAGAAGGGCACCGCCGGCGATGACGGTGAAAAGGTAGTGGAAGCCAAGGCCGTGGACGCCACCACCCTGAAGGTGAACTTCGGCAAGCAGCTCAAGACCGACATCAACGGCGTGGTATACGAGTACTACGTCCTTGAGCCGGTGACCCCTGAGAACTACACCAAGGTGGAGGAAGGCCTGAAGGTCACCAACACCTACGTGATCCCCACAGCGGGCGAGGCCACAGCCACCAAGGTCTGGGAATATCCTGAAGGTGTTGATAAGCCCGAACCTTATCCCACCGTCTGGTTTAAACTCTACCGCCAGGTGGCAGGTGGAGCGGTTGAGGAAGTGCCTGGTGCTGAGATCAAGGAACTGCCCAACAGCACCCTGACCGTGGAATGGACCGGTCTGGAGGAGACCGACATCAACGGCAAGGTCTATACCTTCTCCGTGAAGGAAGTGAACGCAACAGGCGCAGACTTCAAACCCAATGGTTATGTGAAGACAGAAGAAGGCCTAAAGGTAATGAATACTTACGATGGTTTGGGCGGTGAAGATCCGGTGACCGTCACGGCCACCAAGGTGTGGGCAGGCATCCCGGATGGCGGCCCCTACCCGAAGACCACCATCACGCTGTACCAGGATGGCACGGAGCATGGCGAGGCCATTGAACTGACCTGCACCGGCAACGGCAACCAGGAAGCGAAATGGGATAAGCTGCTCAAGTACGCGCCGGATAGCAGTGAGTACGACTACACTGTGGATGAAACCGGCATCCCCAACGGCTACAAGAAGACAGTCAGCGATGACGGGCTCACCTTCACCAACACCTACGACGGCGTCACCAACAACGAGGATCCAGAGGATCCGCAGGAGCAACCGGTGACCGTCACGGCTACCAAGGTGTGGGCGGGCATCCCGGCAGATACGAAGGACTTCCCCAAGGCGACCATCACGCTGTACCAGGATGGCACGGAGCATGGCGAGGCCATTGAGTTGACCTCCACCGGCAACGGCAACCAGGAAGCCAAGTGGGAGAAGCTGCTCAAGTACGCGCCGGACAGCAGTGAATTCACCTACACGGTGAAGGAAACGGATGTACCAAAGGGCTACAAGATGGAACAGAAGGGCTTTGATATCACCAACACCTTCATTACGCCTTACATTCCTGAGGAAGACATCACCATCACCGTTCTTCTGGGCAGCGGCCTGGGCAACGGTCTGGGTGAATGCATCGACTAACTTGGCTAGATAACGCATGAAATTGACTTAACTTGATATTTGACCAGCATCAGGGCTGCCGCGGTTGAAAAACCGGGCAGCCCTTTTGCTTTCTTCATTGAAGTCTGTGCAGTTGCAGCATCTGTAAGATCAATACTCTAAAAAACACCCCTGTTTCAATTGAGTTTGCATGTTAAAAAATGATGTAATTAAATTATGCGCCAGTACCTTTACAATCTTCCGACATCAAATCTGCAAATCATACAAATAAAATACGCAAAAGCAATTGACATTCTGTGTTTTACGCTTATAATTCTATCCAGCCTACGGAAAACTAAAGAAAAGAGTATGAATCATGATGAAGAGCAGGCGGTCTCTGGTGTTTTTAGTGACGCTAATTTTAGTTGCAAGCATGTTAATAGGTCCGCTAAGTGTTGGCATTTTGAAGGCATCAGCTGCTTGCAGACATACAAACTATCGAAAAATCGTCGAGTCTGAAGCCAGTTGTTCATCACGCGGGGTTCTTGTATATTTTTGCGCAGATTGCCGTACAATTTTTAAGAGAATTTATACAGATCCCTTGCCGCACACGCTTGGAACAACCATTGTCGTTAAAAATCCAACCTGCTCAGAACCTGGGTATTCTGAAGCGGCTTGCAGTACATGTGAACAAACGCTGCGCTATGACATCCCGATGAAAGAACACGAATATGGCGAATGGTCCATCCTTCCCTGTACAGAAGAAGGGAATCTTATCAGCCAATGCAAGCATTGCGATGCCCAACAAACGGAGTTTAAGCAAGCCGGTGACCATGCTTTTGGCGATGAAGAATATACACGCCCCAGCAGCTGCATATTGCCTGGTTTGATGAGTAAAACCTGTGAGGTATGCGGCTATGCCGAATCCCGCGAGACAGAGATGCAAGGCCATGACTATGGTCTTGCTGTCGTCATGCTGGACCCCTCGTGCGAAGCGCCGGGTGAGATGCACAGCACCTGCCGGGCTTGCCAATATGTACTGATTGAGCCGCTTTCCTCACCAGGCCATCAATGGGGAGAGGGCGAATACGTGGTAGAAACCAATTGCCTTGAGGACGGTTGTTATGTGATTCATTGCTCAAATTGTCCCGCGCAGCAAAGAACAAAGATGAGCTCCCATGAGTTTTCGGATTGGCTTTGTGTCGCGTCGGCTTCCTGCACCCAAGAGGGAAAGGATGAGCGGCAATGCGCGCGCTGTTCAGCCACAGAGATGCGGACTTTTTCCGCGCACACCCATCAATATGAGAGCACGCGCCAGGAGCCCACATGTGACTTACCTGGTTTTTATCTGCAAAAATGCAGCCAGTGCGGGGAAGAATTAAAAGAGGAGTTTCCCGCAACCGGCCACAAGCTATCCAAGTGGGAAGTGTATTCCTCACCCAGCTGCTCAAAGGATGGCGCAGAGCGGCGGAGCTGTTCTGAATGTGATTATTATGAGGAGCTTCCCTTCCCCAAACTGCCGCATGTTTACGAAAGCTGGCAAACGACGCAGGAAGCCACATGTGTGAAGGAAGGCAAGCAGGAAGCACCGTGCAAATTGTGCGGTGAAAACGGAAGCCGCGCTGTCGCGATGACCGCGCACAGCTTTGGCGTTTGGGCTGCTGTGCCTACTCAGAACTGTGGTGTGGAAGGAAAATCCATCAGGAAGTGCGAGGTATGCGCTTTTGAGGAAAGCAGGAGGGATGAACCCAAAGCCCATCGATTTGATACATGGGTTGAGAAAATGCCCTCCACCTGCATGGAAAAAGGCTTGCGGGAACGGGCTTGCAAATACTGCACAATCACGGAGCAAGAGGCGCTGCCTTTGAAAACACATCAATATGGGGCATGGACCAATGAGCAAAGGCCCGATTGCACAGTCGCGGGGACAAAATATCACGAATGCACAACATGTGGGCATCGGGAGACGGGCGCTCTGGCAGCAAGCAGCCATGCATTCTCACCTTGGGAAATAAGGGACGAGGCCACTTGTTCAACAGAAGGGTTGAAGGTTCGCAGCTGCAAACAGTGTGAGCAAAAGCAGGAGGAGGCGCTGCCAGTAAAAACGCATCGTTTTGGTACCTGGGCGATTATAGAACAGTCCAGCTGCAAGCAACTAGGGGTTCAGCAGCGTGTTTGCGCGCTGTGTTCCACCGTGGAATCAATGGACGCGCCTCTTTCTGGTCATGCCTTTTCAGACTGGAAAACGCTGACTGAATCAACATGCACTTCACAGGGCCTGCGCGAGCGCGTTTGCGACAGCTGCGGTACGAAGCAGGAAGCGCACCCACCGCTTGCCGCCCATCTGTACGGCCTTTGGGTGAACGATGTGCGCGAGGACTGCTCAGTATACGGGACGAAGCACCGCGCCTGTGTCAACTGTAATGCGCAGGAAAGCGCTCCCTTGGCGCCCCGGTACCATGCCTTTGAGAAATGGGAAATCCGCCGCGAATCCACCTGCGCACTGGCAGGGATCAGGGCGCGGGCATGCAAGTATTGCCAGCATGTTGAAGAGGAAGAGCTGCCCCTAAAGGCGCATATCGCAGCGCCTTGGCAGGTGGTGACGAAGGCAGCGCTGCACAAACCTGGTGAGCAGAGCCGGTCGTGTAAACACTGCGATACCGTGCTGGAAACACGGCCCTATTATCCGGGGGATAAGGCCTTCGCTGTCAGCTTTTGTGTGATGGGTCCGCAGGTGGATGAACTGGTGCCTGAGCTGCCAGAGCTGGGCTATCGCGCAGCTTTGCTGGATACATCAGAGGATAGAACCCTTGTGCTGCCGTTAATTGCTGGCAACACGTACTGTGTCGGCGAGGTGCATATTCAGATCAGGCAGGGGGGTATTTCTGCAAGCTATACCTTGTTCAGCAAGAAAAGCCAGGTATTCAAAGAGCGGATGCAGCTGCTTTATCCCGGCACACAGTTAACGCAAGAGATTTTCCTCTCAAACCGTCAAGGCCTGAAGTTATCGGGGGAGCGGGAGCAGTTTCATCCAATTCAAAATCAGGGATATGTGCTGCTCTATCTGCGCTTTGATGGCATTTTCTCATTCAACGATCCAATGAATGAAAAGATCAATTGGGAGGACGAGAAGTGGCAAGCCTATGCGGCCGACTTGGCGGCGCAATCCGAAAAAGCAATAGAATTGTACAGATAGCCTCCCTATAAAAATGCATTAAAATGCAATAAGGTCTGACAGGCACTATCTCACCCCCTTGTTATCTTGCTTTCATTCCGATAGGATATGGCCAATCAAGGGGGTATTTTTATGTTCGCAATCCTGCTGCCGCTTATTTATCTGTCCTTTATCAGCCTTGGCCTCCCAGACGCGATGCTAGGCGCAGCCTGGCCATCCGTTGCGCCGCAGGTTGGCAAAACAGTGTCGGACTTGGGCTTGGTGTCCGCGCTCAGCGCGATTGGTGCGGTGATTTCCAGCCTTTTCAGCGGCAGATTAATCGCCCGCTTTGGCACAGGCAAGGTGATGGTTGGCTCGGTTTTGTTAACCGCTGTGATGATGTTGCTGTTTTCCTACATTAACACCTATTTTCTGGCCTGTGTCATCACGCTGTTGCTGGGTACGGGCGGTGGCGCGGTGGATGCGGGCCTCAACGGCTTTGTTGCCCGCAACTACAAGGCCAACCATATGAGCTGGCTGCACTTTATGTGGGGTGTGGGGGCCACGCTGGGCCCTGTCATCATCGGATTAAACCTAAAGAACGCGGGCTCCTGGTCTCATGGATATCAGACTGCTGCCTTGTTGCAGGGCATCCTCTGCGCAGTGCTGTTTTTCTCTTTGCCCTGGTGGCGCAAAGCGGAGGGCTTGGAAGGGGCTGTAGATGAGAAAACTGGCGGTGTATCCATCCTGGAAGCCGTCAGGACGCCCGGTCTTTTATCCGTGCTGGCGGCCTATGCCTGTTTCGTGGGCTTTGAAGCAACAGCAGGCGTCTGGGCGGCTAGTTTCTTAGAGAAACAGAAGGGGTTTGACGCGGCCAGCGCCGCACTCTACTCATCCTTGTATTTCTTTGGCACAACAGCCGGGCGCGGCATCTCCGGCTTTGCCGCAATGGTGATAGACAGCAGGCGCATGATCCGCCTGGGCTTCCTGCTGGCGTTTTGCGGTGCGGTGATTTTGGCGTTACCATTGCCGCGTGGGGCAGCCTTGGCAGCTTATGTGCTGCTGGGCTTGGGTAACGCGCCCATCTTCCCCTCAATGACTTTTTTAACGCCGCAGCGATTTGGCCATCGCATCAGCCAGACAGCCATTGGAATGCAGATGGCGGCAGCCTACACCGGGTCCACATTGATTCCGCCCTTGACCGGCATCCTGGTGCGCGCAATGTCTTTGCAGGTTGTCCCCATTGTGATCTTGTTTTTTGTGGTGATGGGATTTTATTTCAGCCAGCGGATAGACCTGCAAATACAAAAACACGCGACCCAATAAACAGGTCGCGTGTCAGAGCGAAGACAAAGCGGTTTTAGCGATTAAGCTAAAACCGCTTTGTTGTTCGTCCAACTATGCTTATTCCAAGATTCAAGAAAATGAGATGCAAAAAACACCATGAAAATCAAAAGTTGAGCAATATTGCAGCCTGA
>JAAYFC010000066.1 GCA_012728435.1 Clostridiales bacterium
ATCATCGCCGATGAGCCGGTGGCCGCGATTGATGCCAGCCTGAAGATGAACATCGTTAACCTGTTTAAGGAGCTCAAGGACAAGTACAAGGTCTCCTTCATCTACATCACCCACGACCTGTCCACCGCCTACTACATCGCCGATCATATCGCGACGCTTTACCGCGGCGTTCTTATTGAGTACGGCCCGGCCAAGGACATCATGGACACCCCCGCCCACCCCTACACCCACCTGCTGATGACGGCCATCCCGCGCGTGGGTGACAAATGGCAGGAGGATGTGGCCCTGCCCGACATGGAGGACAAGGAGTACGCGGTCACCTGTTGCCGCTTCGCCGCGCGCTGCCCCTACGCGGATGACCGCTGCAAGCAGACGGTACCGCCGGTTGTACAGATTAACGATAAGCGCAAGGTGCTTTGCTACTACCCGCTGGTCTCACCCCAAGGGGAAGGGACCGCCGCTCAATGACAAAACCGATGAAACGGCTGACGCTCCTGCTTTGCCTTGTGCTGATGCTTGCAGCGTTTGG
This sequence comes from Clostridiales bacterium, assembly GCA_012728435.1. Lineage (GTDB taxonomy): Bacteria > Bacillota > Clostridia > Christensenellales > Aristaeellaceae > UBA6115. The sequence continues at coordinate 530 of JAAYFC010000066.1, forward strand.
CTTCCCTTATGCGCAGGCAGAGGGGGACAAGGCCCCCCTTTTCCTGCGCGTTTACCTGTTTGACCCCTGCGGCGGCTGCGCGTCTGCGGATACAGGCTGCCGGGAGTGCGAGGTCATCATGGATGTGCTCAACCGCCTGATAAGATTGCTGGGGGATGAGCTGGCAAGCGGCCAGGTGGACATCCGCATGCGCAATCTGCTGTTTGAGCCCGTACAAAAGGAGCACCAGACCTACCTGAAAGCCTTTGGGCAGGAGGATACACCCAAGTCACATACGCCCACCTATCTGCTGGGCGAGCCCGGCTGGGGCGCGCTTGTGCACGGGGAGGAGAATGAAAGCGCGCTGCCAGGCCTGATTTCGGAGGTCATCGCGCGCATGCCTGCGGATGCGGCCTGGCGGCGGGAACCGCGCGAGGGGCAGGAGTTCATCGCGCCCCGCAGCGACCCGCTCACGGATATCCAGCCATCAGACAGCCTGATTCTTTATTTCTTCAAGGATTTCTGCCCTTATTGCAAGGACCTGGAGGTCCTCTTTGACGCGCTGCCGGACTTCGTGTACCTGGCGGACGGCACCAAAAGCCGCGTGCGATTTGTGAGCCTGGAAAAGCAGATTCCCGCGCACATGAAGGTGGTGCAGCGCTATTATGACAAGCTGTTTGTGCACCCGGACCGGCAGTTTGTGCCGATGGTGGTCATCGGGGATAAGGCACTGTTTTTGCAGGCGGAAATCGTCCCTGGCTTGTTCCCCGCGCTGATAAGCGGAGAAGGACTGAAAACAAACCGTGAACCTCTTGAAGCGCTTCATCAGTAAGTCCATAATAGTAAACAACATCTCAATGGAGGTAAGTAAATGAAGTACATGCACTCAGAATGGCGCAGCCGGTTGGAACACTGGCTGTATGCCTTGACCCAGGATGTCTACCAGGCGATTGCACCCCTGAACCTGGAAGGGATGCTCACCATGGAGCAGCTGAGCCTGGCAGAGGCCAAAAAAGGAAAATACAAGCCCATGCCGCAGGGCACGCGCTGGGGCAGGACCTATGAGTACTGCTGGCTGCGGGATACCATCAAGATCCCCAAGGAGTACGAAGGTGAGCGCATCGTCATGAACCTGCCCACCGGCGGGGAGGCGGCCATCTTCGTCAACGGGGAGCCCTTTGGCACCTACCGCAGCGACTGGGTGCAGATTCCGCTGCATTACCTGGAGGACAACTACCTCACCCGCAAGGCCCGCGCAGGGGAGAAGTTTGAAGTGTATATCGAGTCCTACGCCGGGCAGTACATCGCGGAAAGCCCGGTGGTGGGCGGCTGTTCAACCGGCCCCATCCTGCCCGGGCTGTATGTGGACGATAAGAAGGAGGGCGAGCGCGCCCTCATCGGGGACTGCAGCTATGGCGTGTGGAATGAGGACGCCTACCAGCTGATGCTGGATGTGCAGCTCTTAAAGATGCTCATTGAGGAAGTGAACGTGGAGAGCCTGCGCGCGGACAAGATTGCAGAGGCGCTGGAGCAGTTCACCCTGGTGGTTGATTTTGAACAGGACAAGGAGCAGCGCCGCGCCGATTACCGCAAGGCGCGCAAGCTGTTAAAGCCCGTGCTCTCCGCTAAGAATGGCAGCACCGCGCCCGTGTTTTATGGTATCGGCAACGCGCATCTGGATATGGCCTGGCTGTGGCCGCTGGCGGAAACCGAGCGCAAGACCGCGCGTACCTTCGCCGCGCAGCTGAGGCTTTTGGATGAATACCCGGATTACAAATTCCTGCAAAGCCAGCCCGCCTCCTATGAGATGTGCCGCAAGCACTACCCGGAGCTGTTTGAAAAAATCAAGAAGGCCATCAAGGGCGGCCGTTGGATTGCCGACGGCGCGATGTATGTGGAGCCGGACACCAACATGACCTCGGGGGAATCCTTAATCCGCCAGCTGGTGCACGGCAAGCGCTATTTTAAGGAGGTGCTGGGCGTGGACAGCAGCGTGATGTGGCTGCCGGATACCTTTGGCTACTCCGCCGCCCTGCCCCAAATCCTGCTGGGCTGCGGCGTGCGTCACCTGGTCACGCAGAAGATCTTCTGGTCCTACAACGAGGGTGACCAGTTCCCCTATCATTACTTCACCTGGCAAGGCGCGGACGGCTCCCGTGTGGATTCCTTCCTGCCCACCAGCTACACCTACCGCACCGACCCCAAGGAGATCTGCGGCGTGTGGAAGAACCGGGTGCAAAAGCGGGGGCTGGATGCCTTCCTGCTGCCCTACGGCTATGGCGATGGCGGGGGCGGCCCCAGCCGCACCTATATGGAATACATCAACCGCGAGGGGGACTTAGAGGGCATGCCGCGCATTAAAAACGCTTCGCCCACCGAGTTTTTTGAGGACATGGAGAAGGCGGGCGGCCCCAAGCACACCTACACGGGCGAGCTGTACTTCTCCGCCCACCGCGGCGTATTCACCTCACAGGCGCTGATTAAAAAGGGCAACCGCAAAAGCGAGATTGCCCTGCGCGAGGCAGAGATTTGGGGCGCGATGGCTGCCAAAGACGGCCATGCCTACCCCTATATGCAGATGGATCAAACCTGGAAGCTGCTGCTGCTTCAGCAGTTCCACGACATCCTGCCCGGTTCCTCCATTGCCCGCGTCAATGTCGAGGCGCACGCGCACTTTGAGCAAATCTTGGCCGAGGCTAAGGCCGCGCGCGATTCGTTCACAGGGGCGCTTGTCAAAGGCCAACAGGGCGCGACCATTTTTAACTCTCTCTCCTTCCCCAGGGAGGAAGTCCTGCTGCTGCCCAAGTCCTTCAAGGAGGGTGCGATCACCGCGGACGGTGAGCCCCTGAAGACCCAGCAGACCAAGGAGGGCGTCCTGGCCCTCGTCCCCCTGCCCAGCATGGGCAGCGTCAGCTTAAAACCGGCGAAGGAGAAGGCCGCCTTTGTCCCCGCGCGCGGTAAGATCACCGCCCGCGGCGCCTCCCTTGAGAACGAGTTTGTCCGTATCACGCTCAACAAGCGCGGTGAGGTCACCTCCTTTTTTGACAAGGAATCCCAGCGCGAGTTTGCACAGGGCGCCATGAACCGCTTCCTCATGTACAAGGATGTCCCGCGCCTGTTTGACGCCTGGGATATCGATTCCAACTACGAGCTGCAGGAGGTGGAAATCAAGGAACCCGTCAAGCTCACCCTTGTTTCGGATGACGGCTTGCGCGCCGTGATCCGCTTGGAGCGCGGCATCCACAACTCCACCCTCACCCAGGACATCGTGCTGACCGCGCAATCCCGCCGGCTGGACTTTGTCACCAAGGTCAACTGGGACGAGCAGCACCGCCTGCTCAAGGTGGCCTTCCCCGTGGCCGTCCAGGCGACTGAGGGCTTCAACGAGATTCAGTTTGGCTACATGAAGCGGCCCACCCACCGCTCAAGGCTGTACGATTCTGACCGGTTTGAGGTATGCAACCAGCGCTGGAGCGCTTTGGTGGATCAAAACCAGGGCGCAGCAGTCCTGAATGATTGCAAGTACGGCATCTCCATGCACGAAAACGAGATGCGCTTAACCCTGCTGCGTGCGGCCACCTGCCCGGATTTTGAGGCGGATAAGGGCATGCACGAGTTTACCTACGCCTTCACCGCCTGGGATGGCCCCTTCATCCATGCGCCTGTCGTGCACGAGGCCTATGCCCTCAACGTCAAGCCCGTGATGGTACCCGGGCAGGCGGCGGACTTCAGTGCCTTCTGCGTGGACTGTGACAACGTCTTCATCGACACTGTGAAATTGGCCGAGGATGCGTCCGGCGACATCATCCTGCGCCTGTACGAGGCCAAGAAGGCCGATACCGTCTGCAACCTGGCCATCAACCTCCCCGTGAAGGAAGTGACCCTGTGCGACATGCTGGAGAACGGGCAGGAGGAGCTGGCGGTCGTTGACGGCTGCGTGAAGCTCAAATTCGGTACCTTTGAGGTGAAAACCCTGCGGTTGAAGCTGTAACAACGAAGGATGAACCTCAGGAAACGATTGGGGGACGCTTTTGAAAAAGCGTCCCCCAATTTCCATCAGCGCGGAAAAAATGTGTTAAATCGTCCGTTCATGATACAATATCCAAGGAATTACTATGCATTTTCAGAAGCGAGGTTTTTATGCAAGCTAAAGAATCATCATTCGCCTTTATGTCATCAAGCATGAGCTTAGAAATCCCTTTCTTGGTACTGTCAAATTAAGTTCGCAACTTTGGATTCCGCCTGCCATGTCACGCTGCCAGGTTGTCGAGTGATTTGAGCGATTCCTCACTCAGGTACGACCGGGTCACCGACCAGTCATCCGAGTATTCTATCAGGTACACG
>JAAYFC010000067.1 GCA_012728435.1 Clostridiales bacterium
ACCCCATCATCCAGGGCGGGATGGCCTGGGTGGCGGACGCGCAGCTGGCTGCCGCGGTGTCCAACGCCGGCGGGCTGGGGATGATTTCCGCCTATGGCTTAAGCGGCCAGGAATTGCGCGCGCAGATTCACGCCTGCCGCGAGCTGACAGACAAGCCCTTTGGCGTCAACATCATGCTGATGAGCCCGCAAGCACAGGAAGCGGCCCAGATCGCGGCGCAGGAAAAAGTGGCTGTTGTCACTACCAGCGCCGGCCTGCCCACCCGTTTTATGCCCATCTGGCGGGACGCGGGCATCAAGGTGGTACCGGTGGTGGCCAATGTGGCCATGGCCAAGCGCGTGGCGCGGGACGGCGCCTGCGCCGTGATTGCCGAGGGCTATGAGGCCGGCGGGCATGTGGGCGAATTGACCACCTTAACCCTGGTGCCGCAGATCGCGGACGCGGTAGATTTGCCGGTCATCGCGGCGGGCGGCATCGCCGATGGCCGCGGGCTGGCCGCGGTGCTGATGCTGGGCGCAGCGGGCGCGCAGGTTGGCACCCGCTTTTTGGCGGCGGATGAGTGCGGCATCCCCCAGTGCTTCAAGGACGAGGTGCTGCGCGCGCGGGATACGGACACCATGGTGGCAGGCAAACGCCGCGGAATCCAGGTGCGGGCGCTGAAAAACAGCTATATGCAGGAATTGGCCGAGCAGGAGATGAACCCGCATGTGAGCAACGCGGAACTGGAGCAGCACGGCAGCGGCGCGCTGTGGCGCGCGGTGAAAGATGGCGACATGGTCACCGGCTGCATCATGGCCGGCCAGGCAGCCGCGCTGGTGAAGGAAACCCTGCCGGCTGCCGACATCATCGCGCAGATGATGACAGGCGCGCAAGCGCTGCTGGCGGGCAAAACCACCTGGGGATGATGGTTTAACGCACAGCATGGTCCCAGGCAAAATCCCTCCGCTTCCAACAAGCGGGGGGATTTGTTCTGTGTCGCTTTTGTTTTTGTGCGTTCATAGCGTGAAGGGCTGTTTTATGATGATGCAGGCATTTGATGAGTTGTTTGCCCCCTGTTTCACAGAGAATCATCAAAAACTCCTTGATTATGAAAGCAAGCGGCTTCCATCTTGACAGGATAAAGATTTGTTGTATACTTACGGCAACAAAACTTGTTAAGGCTACTATAGATTAACAAGAAAACATAGGAGGTCTCATTCATGAAGAAACTTGTTACATTGGTTCTTGCGCTATGCCTCTTTGCTTTCGCATTCAATGCGATGGCTGCCGGGAAGGTGATGTTGTACTCCTCCATGCAGGAAGCGCAGCTGCAGGCTGTGAAAGACGCTTTTGAAGCCAAGTATCCCGACGTTACCATGGATTATTACTTCGCGTCCGGCGGCAAGGTCATCACAAAGATGTCCACCGAAGCGCAGGCTGGTCAGATTGAAGCGGACCTGGTCTGGCTGGGTGACCCTTCTGATTACGAAGGATTCAAAAACGCCGGCTATCTGCAGCAGTATACCTCTGCGGAACTGGATCACATCGCGCCTGACTATGTCGATGCGGATGGGTACTACACCGCCGCCCGTCTGGTGACCATGGGCATCGCCTGGTGCAGCCTGGATGGCATCGGCATCACCGCGGAGGAAGCGCCAAAAACCTGGAAGGAGCTGCTGGATCCCAAGTGGAAGGACCAGATTATTATGACCGACCCTGCGCAGTCCTCCCCCTCCAAGTACTGGATGGCCGCCATGATGCAAAACGAGGAATACGGGCCGGCCTATTTCGAGGCGCTGCGCGACAATGGCCTGCAGCTGGAATCCGGCACCACGGCCACCCATAATGTTGTTGCCGCTGGCTCCTACCAGGTGGGAATCTGCCTGGACTATGTATCCGCAAACCTGATGGCAGAAGGCTCTCCGCTTGATTTCCATTACACCACCGAGGACGTCGTCACCATGACCAGCCCTGTTGGCATCATCGCCAACTGCGCCAACCCTGATAATGCGAAGCTGCTGTATGACTTCATCATCTCCAAGGAAGGCCAGGAAGTGCTGGTTGCCAACAACCTTGTCACCGTCCGTGACGATGTTGAAATGGCGATTGACACCTCTGCCATCGCTGCCGTTAACATGAAGGTTGACTTTGATGACCTGGCAGAAAACACCGATAACTATCTTGCCAAGTTCAACGAAATTTTCAACAAATAAACCTTCTCTCACGGGGCATGCGCGGGCAGGCTGCCACGCATGCTCCTTTTTATACTTTTTGACTCCCGCTGCCCTTGATGGCAGCGGGGACGCTAAGGGCGTATGCTGACAAGGGAGGATGACATGGCAAACGTACGCTTTGAAAACATCACCATCAAGTACGGCAATCACACTGTCCTGAGTAATTTCTCCCTCGAGGTTGAGAGCGGCCAGATTATGTGTTTGGTTGGCCCCAGCGGATGTGGCAAGACAACGCTTGTGCGCGCGCTGCTGGGTCTGGTTAAACCGGAAACCGGCACAATCACCGTGGGCGATCGATGCCTGTTTGATGCGGCGAAGCGGGTCAATGTCCCTGCTGAAAAGCGCAACATCGGCATCGTCTTTCAGGACTATGCCGTATGGCCGCACATGACAGTTATCGAGAATGTCTCATATCCGCTAAAGAAACAACGACGACCAAAAAGTGAAATCCGTCAGCGGGCCATGCACGTGCTTGAACAGGTGCATATGGTTGATTACATCAACCACCTGCCCGGCCAGCTCTCCGGCGGCCAGCAGCAGCGTGTCGCAATTGGCCGCGCCTTGGTCACCAATTCGGACGTGGTCGTATTGGACGAACCCATTACCAACCTGGACGCCAAGCTGCGGGAGGAAATGCTGATTGAAATCCGCATGATTCAGCAGCGGTTGGGGGCGACAATCCTGTATGTCACGCATGATCAGCACTCTGCTTTGCAGCTGTGCGATAAGATGGCAATCATGCGCCAGGATGGTTCGCTAAGCCAGTATGGCACGGATGAGGACATCATCCTGCGTCCCGCGGACCGCTTCACGTTTGAGTTTATCGGCGTGTCCAATTTCATCCCGATTACAAGGCAAGGCAATGAGCTGTACCTGGACTGCGGGGAGCTGATCCCCTATCCCGGTTTGCCCGCAGACAGCGAAGGCAAGGAGATGGGGGTGCGGTTAAACGACGTCGTCTTTGACCATGATTCGCCCGTGAAGGCAAAGGTTATCAGCCGCGTTTTCCTGGGCAGCGAGAACAGCTACTTCTTGAAACTTGGCGAGCGAGACATCCGCGTGCAGCAGAGCATGCTCGATGCGCGCACCCTGGGAACGGTGGAGGAGGGCGAGACAATTGGCCTGAGGTTCCTCAACCCGCATTTCTATTCAAAGAAGGAGGCGAATCCGGCATGAACCGAAACATGAATGCAGACCTTGCAGCGGTCGACGGCCGCCGCCGGCTTAACATGGACAAACTGCTCACCATCATCTGTTTCGTCCTGCTGTTCATCATCGTTATCATCCCCATCTTCATGATTATCTACAATGCCTTCTTCTTTGAGGGCACCTTTAGCATCGACCTGTTCAAGGAGCAGCTGACGGCGGACAAAAACCTCTCCGCCATGTGGAACACCTTGAAGATCGCCCTGTTCGCGACCATTCTGGGCACCATTATGGGCGTCTTTTACGCCTGGTTGCTGGGCCGAAGCGATATCCCGGCCAAAGGCCTGATGCGGGCGCTGTTTAACATCCCTTATATGTTTCCGCCCTTTTTGGGCGCCATGGCATGGGATTTGTTGCTCAACGGCCGGTCAGGCTATCTGAACCGGTTTTTGATGACTACCTTTGGGCTAAGCAAAATGCCCTTTAACATCAACTCCATCGCGGGCATCGTGTTTGTTGAGGTCAGCTACTATTTTCCATTCGTGTTTTTGCAAGTGGTCTCCGCCCTGGAACGCATGGACCCGACCCTGGAAGAAAGCGCGCGCATCGCAGGCGCTAAGCAAGGCACCGTCATCAGGCGGATTACACTGCCCCTGGTCAAACCCGCCATCTCCGCAGGCGCGCTGCTTATCCTAACCACCTCGCTGGCGCATTTTGGTGTTCCCTCGATCCTGGGTTACGCGCAGGGCATCTATACGCTGCCTACCCGCATCTACGCGGTCATCTACAATTCCGGCGGCAGCTTTGAAGGCATCCGTCAGGGGGCTGCGCTATCCGTCATGCTGGTGGCAGTGGTGGCCTTGGCGCTTGTATTGCAAAACAAAATCCTCTCCACAGGCAATTACGATATCATCAAGGGCAAAAGCATGCGCCCCACGCTGATCAAACTGCGCGGGGCGAAGGCGCCGCTGTTTCTGGTGGCCATCTTCACCCTCATCCTCATCGTTTTTGTACCGCTGGTGATGATTGTGCTGATCTCCTTCATCAAGGCCTATGGCTTGCCGCTGACACCTGGCAATTTCACCATCGCCCAGTATCTCAAAGTCTTTAAAGCCGGGGGCACACTCGACTCCATCAAAAACTCCCTCATTGTCTCCATCACCGCTGGTGTTGTATGTATGTTCCTGGGCACTTTGGTGGCATACGTCGTGCAGAAGATCAAACCAAAAGGCAAGGAAGCGCTGGAGGTGATTTCTGTCCTGCCCTATTCCATCCCAGGCACGGTGCTTTCCATTGGTGTCATCCTCGCCTGGTCGGGCAACCTGGGCATCACGCTGTACAACACCCTCTGGATTATCCTGGTGGCGTATATGGCGCGCTATCTGTCCTTCTCCATGAAAACATCATCCGCTGCGCTGTTGCAGGTTCACTCCTCGCTGGAGGAAGCCGCGCGTGTATGCGGCGCTTCACATTCTGAAAGCCTGGCCGACATTACACTGCCGCTGATTCGCCCCGCCATGGTGTCTGGTTTCTTCTTAATCTTCTTACCGGCCATGCGCGAGGTGACAACCTCCATCCTGCTTTATGGTCCTTATACGCGCACGCTGGGCGTGCAGATTTACTCGCTGCGTGACGCGGGCATGATCCCGCAGGCCGCGGCACTGGCTACTGTCGCGATTGGTCTGATCATCATACTCAACGCGATAGTAACGCAGATTACCAAGGACAGGAAGGGAGTGTAGCCGCGATGACAGATCAAATCATCTTGCGCAATGTGACCAAGAGGTTTACCACGAAAACGCTTGGGGACATCGTCGCGGTGGACGATTTCAGCTTGAACGTCAAGGAAGGCGAGTGCTTTTCCTTTCTGGGCCCCTCCGGCTGCGGCAAATCAACCACGCTGCGCATGATTGCAGGCTTCGAAGACTTAACTGAAGGCGAAATCGAGCTGTGCGGTCGGTTGGTGTCCAGCAAGAAAAAGAACCTGTACGTGCCGCCGGAAGAGCGCGGCTTGGGCATGGTGTTCCAGGCCTTTGCCGTCTGGCCGCATATGAACGTGTTTGAAAATGTCGCCTTCCCCTTACGCATCAAGAAGATGAACAAGACGGATGTCGAGAAACGCGTGAAGGAGGCCTTGCGCCACACAAGCCTGACAGGGCTTGAGACGGTTTTCCCGGGCAACCTGTCCGGCGGACAGCAGCAGCGCATCGCGCTGGCCCGCGCCATCGTCACCAATCCCAAGGTGATGCTGCTGGATGAGCCCCTGTCCAACCTCGACCCAAAGCTGCGTGAAACCATGCGCTTTGAAATCAAGGATTTGCAGCGCAAGTTCAACTTCACCATTATCTTCGTTACGCATGACCAAAGCGAGGCCATGGCGATTTCCGACCGGATGCTGGTGTTTGACATGGGCAAGATCATGCAAATTGATACGCCGGAAAACTTGTACAACAAGCCGTGCAACCGCTTCGTGCATAATTTCCTGGGCGAGAGCACCTTTATCAGGGTCGTGCTACAGGATGGCAAGGTCTATGCCAAGGGCGACATGAGCCAGACGATCGACCTTCAGATTCCGCAGGATGCGGATGAAGAAATGGTCGTCGCAACCCGCCCGAATGAGATTACACTCGTAGGCGAAACAGAAAGCGGCTACAAAACGCACATAGTCAAGCGCATCTTCCTGGCCGACCGCACAGAATATCTGGTACAGGTGGGTGAACAGATGGTTAAGATTCAAACGCCGCACCGCGTTCACTTCAAAGAGGGCGAGGCGTGCAGCGTTAAATTCTTAGAGCCCATGTGGTACCCGGCGGACGATGGCACAGAGGACATTGACCGGGAACGGCGACAGATTGTCTGAGCAGTTTACAAACTGCAGCCCGGCCGCATTGTTTGCAATGTAGAGGGTGTCGTGCTGTCAGCATCAAAGGGGCGGTGGATGATTGGTTCACCGCCTTTTTGCGTACATCAATCAAAAGAAAATGTCAGGGAAGGGACGCGAGTTCACAAATCCAGTGGCGGAACTTGTAATTCTCTGCAGATACGGTAGAATAAACGCAGCACACAAAAGCCAGGAGGCACAGGTTTAAGCATGAGTTACGCTGATACCGTTTTTATCAACAACTGCAAACAGATTTTAAGTGAGGGCGTCTGGGACAAGGACCAGGCCGTGCGCCCCCGGTGGGAGGACGGCACGCCGGCGCATACCGTGAAGTCCTTTGGGCTTGTCAACCGGTATGACCTGCGGCAGGAGTTTCCTATCCTGACCTTGCGGCAGACCCGGCTTAAAAACTGCGTGGATGAGCTGTTTTGGATTTGGCAGAAAAAATCCAGCGATGTGAAGGATTTGGCCAGCCGCATCTGGGACCAGTGGGCGGATGAGGACGGCAGCATCGGCAAGGCCTACGGCTATCAATTGGGCGTGAAGCACCAGTACAGAGAAGGCCTGTTTGACCAGGTGGACCGTGTGCTGTATGACCTTACGCACAACCCGGCATCCCGGCGCATGTTGACCAACATCTTCGTCCACCAGGATTTGCATGAGATGGCGCTGTACCCCTGCGCCTACTCGATGACCTTCAATGTATCGGGCAAGACCTTGAACGCCATTTTAAACCAGCGCTCCCAGGACATGCTGGTCGCCAACAACTGGAACGTGTGCCAGTACGCTGTGCTGGTTCATTTGTTTTCCCAGGTCAGCGGCCTGATCCCCGGGGAGTTGGTGCATGTCATCGCAGACGCGCACATCTATGACCGTCACGTGCCGCTGGTGGAGGAATTGATCCGGCGCGAGCCGCTGCCAGCGCCGAAGCTTCTCATCAACCCTGATAAAACCGATTTTTATGATTTTACCGTGGAGGATGTGCAGCTAAAGGACTATGTGTTCCACCCCTTTGCCGTCAAAATCCCGGTTGCGGAGTAAAGAAGATGCATGCCATTGTCGCGGTAGACTTAAACTATGCCATTGGGCACAAGGGACAGATGCTGTATCATCTGCCGGAGGATTTAAAGCATTTTGCGCGCATGACGCGCGGCAAGACCCTGGTGATGGGACGCGCGACCTTGGAATCTCTCCCAGGCGGCAAACCGCTCAAGGACAGGGTAAACATCGTGCTGACCCGCAACAGGGACTACCAGGTGCAAGGCGCCCTCGTGCTGCACTCCATCAAGGCCCTGGCGGAGCATATCGCCGGGCTGCCGGGGGATGAGGTGATGCTCATTGGCGGTGACAGCCTGTACAAGGCGCTGATAGACTGCTGCGACAAGGCCTATATCACCAAAATCGACGCTGTGGCGGAGGCGGACAGCTTCTTTCCCAACCTGGACGAGAAAGACAACTGGGAATTGCTGTCCTGTACCCAAACACAGGAGCAAAACGGCCTGCGCTTTCGTTTCTGCGAGTACATCAACCACCGCCTTACACCACTTGAATCATTGTAAAGGAGACAGAATATGCGAATCGGTTTAAGTTCCTATTCCCTGGTTGGCATGCTGAACAGCGGGGAGTTCACCCTGGCTTCGGCAATTGACTGGGCAGCCAAAAATGGCGCGGACCTGTTTGAACTGGTGCCCATTGGCTTTAGCTTCTTCAAAGAAGACGGAAAAATTGATCTGGACATGATCAAAACCACCAAGCAGGTTGCGAAGGATGCCGGCATCCCATTGGTGAACTATTCCGTTGGCGGCAACCTGCTGCAGGAGGGCGACGCGCAGCAAAAAGAGATTGCCCGCATCAAAAAGGAAGTGGACATCGCAGCGGCGCTGGGCCTCTCCCGCATGCGCCATGACATCGGCTTTTGGGGCAGCCCCCTGCAGGAAAACACCGCCTACAATTTTGACCAGAAGCTGCCCGGCATACTGGAAGCTGTGAACGAAATCAGCGAATACGCCAAACCCCTTGGCGTGCTGACGATGCTGGAAAACCACGGCTTGTTTGTCAACGGAATGGACCGGGTGCAGCGCGTCATCAACGGCGTGGACACCGGCAACTACGGCCTCCTCATGGACACCGGCAACATCATCTGCGTGGATGAGGACCCGCTGGCCTTTGTGCGTTTAATGGGCAGGCAGGCCAGGATGGTCCACCTGAAGGACTTCTATGTGCGCGCGAACCAGCCCGGCGACACAGCACCCAACTATAAAAACGGTGCCTGGTTTAGAAGCCTGGGCGGCACCTATTTGCGCGGCGCGATCCTGGGCCAGGGCGATTTGGACGTGCGGGGCACCCTTAAAGCCCTGAAGGAAGCGGGCTACACAGGCGACATCGCCATTGAGTTTGAGGGCATGGAGGAATGCCGCTATGCCTCCGCTGTGAGCATCGCCAATGCGAAGCGGATGCTGGCGGAGGTTTAACCTTCTGATAACAACACAAGAATTGTGTTGTACAATTCTTGATGAAAGGACACTAACATGATTAAGAAAATCACACTTGCGCTTTTGATTTTGTTTCTATTCATTCCCTCTGCTTTTGCAACTACACAGGATTATTTAGAGTTGCCGCCAGAACAACTATTGGAAATGTGGCAGAAGATTGGTGAGAAGTTAAAAGAAGAAGGTTACTACCCGTACATCGAACTCAAACAAGGTGATAAAGGCGATGACGTCACGTTCTTGCAGGAAAAATTGACAGAACTTAATTATTACAACAAACAGATTACTGGCAGATACGACCCGGCAACAATTGCAGCGTTTAAACTTTTTGAAAAATCCCATGGTTTGAAACAAGATGGTATTGCTGCAATTGCAGAACAGCAACTGTTGTTTAGTAAGGATGCAATAGCAAAACCAACTCCTACACCAAAACCAACCCCAAGACTAGCTGCTCCCACTGGTTTAACAGCTAAAGCGCTGTCCTCAACCTCGATATTGCTAAAATGGCAAAAAGTTAAAAATGCATCTGAATATTTGGTCTATCGTTCCACAAACAGTAAAGATGGATATATCCTGCTAACCAGTACAAATAATTTGGAATATACGGATAAAAACCTGAAACCAAGTACGAAATATTTCTACAAAATTGAAGCCAAAACAAACGATAATGTTTCATTAAAATCAGGAGCTAAAAGTTTACAGTTGCCTGCGCCTACTCCGACACCATACATTGAGCCGAAATATGCGTTAGTTGATGGTGAGTACGCAGACTGGAAAATGTCTTACGGTTATCCATGGTTCAAATACCAAGTTAAAAATATCAGCAAAAGCAAGACAATTGATGGTTTTACTTTGAAACTATATGCAAAAGACGTCTATGAAAACCAAATCAAATCACATGGATTCGGAGATATTTATCAATACGAAACTTATAATCAAACAGTACGCCCAGGACAGACAGTCTATTCGGAAAAAAGAACAATTTATGGTTATGATAACTTAAAGCATCTTTTTGTCGCAATTTATAAAATTCATTTTACTGACGGAACAACAGTAACCTATCCTGATTCAGTGCTTCAGTTTTGGAGACTGAGTTATTAGTTAGCAGTTAAGGATTAATGACACCTGCTTGTTCTCTATTTCGTATAACTTAGTGACAGGGTTTTGACCCTGGTAATCGCACCAGATGACCCTGTCCTCCTCCCCCGCGTACAAAAAGGCGATGGCGCGCACGGTGTTCTCAGGCCTTGGGTAGCGCTGCGTCAGCGCGCGCTTGACCGCGTGAAAGCGCGCGTCCTTTTGCTTTAGCCGGGCGGGCAATACCGTGGTTTTGGTGGAGGCTAAGCGGTCTATTAGCATCAGGTCGCGGATGCGCGCTTCCTGCCCTGGCAGCGCCTCAAGCAAACAGTCATACACCAGGTTGCACAGCTCATCCAGCGGCAGGCTGGCATCCGGCGATGCCGCCTTGATGGCTGCGCCCAACTTCAAATATAGCTCAAACGGTGTGAACCTGCCTTCCCCGCTCAGCCAGTTGAGGGTGGATGCAAAGCGGCCAGCGTTGTAGAGCTTGTCCAGCGCCAGTTCCGTTGTTTGCAGCACCTCAAAATCCGCTTCACTCAAATTGGGCGTGGACTGCACCTGGTAGGGCGGATTGGGGTCAAACTGGCAGGGATACACCCCTGGTTCCTCGCGCATGGCGCTGCCATGGATGAGCTTTAAAAAGCCCAGCTGCAGCGCGTGCGGCCGCAGCGCGTAGGCCTTGTCAAAGCTGCGCGCGAAGCCGGCCACATCCTCCCCCGGTAAGCCCGCGATCAAATCCAGGTGCACATGCGCCTTCCCGCAGGCAATCAGCCGGCGCACCTGTTGGCTTAAGAAGGTCATATCCGTGCGCCTGCGCACCAGGCGCAGGGTTTGCTCATCCATGGACTGCAGGCCAATCTCAAACTGAAACAAGCCGCAGGGGGCTGCTTCCACTAGGGATAAGGTCTCCTCATCCAGTAAATCGCCCGCGATTTCAAAGTGGAAGGTGACGTCTGCAATCTCCCCGCGCTCTGCCTGGTCCTTGATGAAGCGCAGAATCTGCGCCGCCCGGCCGCGGTCCGCGTTGAAGGTGCGGTCCACCAGTTTCACGGTTTTGGTGCCGGACTTCGCCAGCAGCATGATTTCATGAAAGGCCCTGTGAAGGGGCACCTGCCGCAGTTTCTCCCCCCGGCCAGACAGACAAAAGGCGCAGGAGTAGGGGCAGCCGCGGCTGGTTTCCAAATAGGCGATGCGGCCCCCAAGCGCCCTTAAATAATCCTCGCAATATGGGCTGGGCTGCATGTCCTCATGGGCGTAAGGCGGGCTGATTAAAAGGCCGTTTGCGGTCCGTCTGCACAGCCCCGGCACTTCCTCCATCACACCGTTTCCGTTCAGGGCGTCATATAAGCGTGCGAAGGGCAGCTCCCCCTCGCCTGTGAGCACATAATCCACCTGAGGGTAGCGCGTGAGCACCTCGCCCGCGGCATAGCTGACCTCGGGCCCGCCCAGCACCATGACGCAGTCCGGCAAGGCGTGCCTAAGTGCGGGCAGCATCGCGCCCACAAAGGTAATATTCCAGATGTAGCAGCTGATGCCCAACACGTCCGGCCGGCTGTCAATCACGCGCTTGATGACTGCCTCCGGCAATTCGTTCACGGTCCCTTCCAGCACCTTTACGGTATGTTCCGTCCTAGAATAGGCCAAAAGCCCCGCCTTAATGCACCAGGGCGCCAAGGCCGAGTGAACATACTGGGAGCTGATGCCCAAAAGCACCACACGCGGCGCTTGCTTGCTGTGTTTGATGGCTGTTTCCCTCCCGCGCTTTTTCATGCCTTCATCATACCACGTTCTAAAAAACCTGCCCCTGTTTGCAGCAGGTTCAGGTTCGGTGATATACTAGAACTCATCATATGTGAAACACTGGAGTATCAATGCTAGTTTATTTCTGTCCCAAGTGCCAACGGCAAAACCCGCAGCCGTTTTGCAATGCCTGCAACCGCAGCCTGGGCAATCCTTCCATCCGCTACGTCTGGGAAGACAGCCGCGCGCCGCTTACGGATGTGACGCGCATTGGGCTGCTGCTGCGGGTGACCGCCAGCGCGGTGGCCGTCACGGTCATTGTGATGCTGATGATAGAGTATATTTTAAGCGGCAACGCTGCCTTCACCACCTTTTTCAAATCCACCGGCATCCCGGCGGCAGCACTGGGCCTGGGCATCACGCTGATTGGCCTGGGCCTGCTTGTGCTTTTGTTTCAGGGCCGGGAATCAGTTCAATACATGCTGGACCCAAAGGGCGTGCTCAAGCGCACCTGGATTGAGCCGACCAGGCTGAAGTGCTGGACGCGCATGATCCGCTATGACAAGGCTGCTTTCCAAAAAAACAGCGAGGGCCGTCCCTTTTTGCTGGCCCACGAGCAATACCTGGTCTGGCAGGACACCGCGCGCTACAAGCTGGCCCCCCGCGCTGGGCGCATCACGCTGTACCGGCCCTATGCCTTTGTGTTCATGGTGCTGCACCTGCCCCGGCATGAGTACGACGGCGCTGCGGAGATGGTGGCTGCGAAGCTCAAGAACAAACGATAACAAATGCGAACAAAATGGGGAAGGGCCTTGATTGGCCCTTCCCCCGTTTTAACTGGCAGTGATTATTCTCCGTACTCCACCGTGGTGGTCTCGTTGGTTAAGATGATGAAGGTTTTGCCGCGCTGCAGCTGCATTTCCTGCCCCTTCTCATCCACAAAGACGGTACGGCTGTCCAAATCCTTCTTGTACCATCCGCCCTGTATATACTGCCCGCCGGTAAAAATCTCCGCAGCACCCGTCCCTGTCAGGTGGTCCAAGAGCACATAGTTGCCCGAGTAGGAAAAGCGCACCCGCTGCACAATCACATTGGCAAAGGGAAGGGGTGTTTCCTGCGCGTCCCGGTCCACATACGGCCCCGCGATGTTCTCACGCAGGTAGGCGTTTTGCGCCGCATCATAGGTAAAAACAGACCAGCTGGCCGGGTTGTCCCGCCCGCGCACGATGTCCCCGCCGTAGTGGCGTACGGTCACCTGGTTTGCGGCGGGATAGCCGCTGGGCAAAGCATCTGTAAACAGGTAGGGATGGGGGCGCATCTCCTTGCCGCTTTTGATTAGCAGTTCCTGAACCTTTTGAATATCCACTGACAAATTGTGCGGGCTGGCGTAGCCTTTGATGCGGCCGGAGTAGTTGTTGTTTCCTAACAGGTTGAATGCGGACTTGTTGTTGCGCATCTGGGCATCTCTCAATTTATCCACAACACTGGCCTTGTTGGCCCCTTTAAACACCGGATAGCCCGCGAAAGCAAAGCCACCGCCCCACTCCCTGGCCACATCCACAAAGGGGGAGCGAGCAGAGCGGCTGCCACCCGCGGCAGCAGGGATTCTATCCGAGAACAGCGCCAGCAGCTTGGTCGCACCAGCGCCCGCGTTGGGCACCTGATAAATGACATCCGCGTCCAGCACGCCCCAGTGCGGATGCGCCTTGGGCGCGTTATCTAACACCAGGACAACCGGCGCATACACGCCCTCAAAGGGCAGGCCGGTGGTGCCGCTTACACCGGGTATCACAGGGTTGTCGGGGTAGTGATCCAAAAAGGGGAGGGCTTCCCGTGTGCGGGTGCCTTCAATCAAGGTCGTTTCCATCAAAGCCGGGATGGTCTGGAGCAACAGGAGGAGGGCCAAAAGCATCGCGGTCAGTCTGGTAGTTTTCTTCATTTTGTCTCCAATCCTTGTGTTTTTGCCGGGTTGAGTATACCGCATTGCCACCCCGCCTTCAATCCAAATCAGCCTGTTTACAGCGCAATTCATAGTCTTTTAACATTTTCGTCACATTGGCGCGGGAGGCCCTGAAAGACCTTGCAAATCAAGGCATTTTCTTGACAAATCAGCCCTTGAGGCATATGATAATGTTGTTTTATTGTGAGGAGGAACAACGATGTCACTGACGATGGAAAAGCTGGTCGCCCTGTGCAAGGTGCGCGGATATATTTTCGCGGGCTCGGAGATTTACGGCGGCCTGGCCAACACCTGGGATTACGGCCCTTTGGGCGTGGAATTCAAGAACAACGTAAAGCGCGCCTGGTGGAAGAAATTTGTCCAGGAAAGCGAGCACAACGTGGGCCTGGACAGCGCGATTTTAATGAACCCTGCTGTCTGGCACGCCTCCGGCCATGTGGGCAATTTCAATGACCCTTTGATGGACTGCAAGTCCTGCAAGGCGCGCTTCCGCGCAGACCAGCTCATTGAGGACGCCGCCAGCAAGAAGGGCGAGGGCATCCAGGCCGATGGCTGGAGCAATGAGCAGCTGGAAACCTACATCAAGGAGCATCAGCTGCCCTGCCCCAAGTGCGGCAAATCCGACTTCACCGGGGTGCGCAAGTTTAACATGATGTTCAAGACCCACCAGGGCGTCACCGAGGACAACACCACGGAGATTTACCTGCGGCCCGAAACCGCGCAGGGTATTTTTGTCAACTTTAAAAACGTCATCCGCGCTACCCGCCGCAAGCTGCCCATGGGCATCGCGCAGATTGGCAAATCCTTCCGCAACGAGATCACCCCCGGCAACTTCATCTTCCGCACGCGGGAGTTTGAGCAGATGGAGCTGGAGTTCTTCTGCGCGCCGGGCACGGACCTGGAATGGTTTAACTACTGGCGCAAGTTCTGCCACGAATGGCTGCTCTCCCTTGGCATCAAGGAGGATCGTCTGCGCCTGCGGGATCACAATCCCGAGGAATTGTCCCATTATTCCGTCGCCACCACCGATTTTGAGTTCCTCTTCCCCTTTGGCTGGGGCGAGTTGTGGGGCATCGCGGACCGCACCGATTTTGACTTAAAGCAGCACCAGGAGCACAGCGGGGAGAACATGGAGTACGTCGACCCTGTCACAAATGAGCGCTTCATCCCCTATGTGGTGGAGCCCTCCTTGGGCGTCGACCGCATGGCGCTGGTCTTCCTGTGCAATGCCTATGACGAGGAGCAGCTGGAGGATGGCGATACCCGCGTTGTCCTGCGACTGCACCCTGCCCTGGCCCCCTTTAAGGTGGCGGTGTTGCCGCTGCAGAAAAACAAGCTGGGCGAGAAGGCGCGTGCTGTGCACAAGGAGCTGTCCTCATACTTCATGGCCGATTACGACGAGTCCGGCTCCATCGGCAAACGCTACCGCCGCCAGGACGAAGCCGGCACCCCCTACTGCGTCACGGTAGACTTTGAAACCCAGGAGGACGGCACCGTCACCGTACGCGACCGGGACAGCATGGCGCAGGAACGCGTCGCGCTGAGCGAACTGAAGGACTATCTGGAAAAGAGAATCCATTACTGATAAATTCCCCATCCCGTGCGCACACTGATGGACTGAGCCTGCGCACCCTCAGCTGAAAGGAGCCCCAGCATGTCAGAACAATTCAGGCCTCCGCAGCCCCGCAGACGCCGGGCGGACAGGCATCTTGGCGACAAGGATCAGATTGAGCAAAAAGTAAATCAACAGCCCCTGCGCGCGGGCTTCCCCCCGGAGGAAGAAGCCCCCCTGCCCCTGGGCGGCTATGACGCCGCGCAGGCGCCGCAGCGCATCCCCCCGCGGAATGCGTCACCCCTTGTGTACGAGGAGAGTGCGCCCGCACAGCGACCCCCCCAGCCGGATTATGATGATGACTACTATGATGACGACCTGCCGCCAAGGCGCTGGCCCCTGGTGCTCATCAGCCTGATTGTGCTGCTGGGCCTGGTATTCATCGGCTCCCACTTTTTAATCCCCAAAAACGCGACAGGGATTCTGGGACAGGTCAAAGGCATCACCACCAAGGTGGTGGACGGCGGGTTGAACCTGTTGGGCTTAAAAAAATATGACCCGCCCAAGCTGATTAAATTTGACACGCCTGAATCCACCGTGCAAACCGGTGTGAAGACCGTGTTTACCTTCACCGCGAACAAAGCCATCAACGGCATCCGCGTGCTGGATGAGGTGGGCAGCGAAATCAAGGGCGTGACGGAAGCCGTGGACGCGCCCAACAATACCACCTGGACGCTGACCGCCATCCTGGACCGGCCCATGAGCGAGATGGTCCTCTCCGCCGGCATCCTCGTGGACAAAACCTGGTACCAGACGGACAAAACCGTGACGCTGAACGTGGAGACGCCCTCCCTCACACCGGAGCCCGCCACCGCAAGCCCAGCGCCCACGGACACTCCAGAGCCTGAGCCTTCCCAGGCTGATGAGGCAAGCGCTGAGGCAGCCGCGATGCTTATCCCGCCTGCAGCGGATGAGGAAGCCCCCGCTTCCGACCCGCCCCCGCAGCCGGAGACAAGCCCTGCGACCATCGTGGATTTGCTGCCCAGCTTCACCGCGCCGCCAGCTTCAGGCGCGGAAGCTGCTGAGACCCCGGATGAAAGCATCCCGGGGGATATGCAGGCCGAGTTCCCGGAAGAGGACATCCCGGAGGATATGCTGGCCGAGTTCCCGGAAGAGGACATTCCGGAAGATATGCTGACTGAATCGACCGATGACAACACGCCTGAGGACATGATGGCCCAGGCCAACACCGACACAGACAACCAGCCCCAGGAGCAGCCAGAGCAGCCTGAACAACCTGAAACAGCAAAACCAGCACAAGCGGCTGCGCCGGCCACGCCCACACCCATGCCAGCGCTGACGGTCACCGCGGCAGAGGACCAGGCGCCCAGCAAATTCAAACTGACCGAGTCCACCTACAAGGGCAGCAAGCGGCAAAGCGATTTCAAACGCGAGACGCCCATCAACGCGCAGGGCGGTGAGCTGTACACCTATTACCCAGGCGGTGTGTTCACCTTCCGCGGCGACGGCATGCGCCAAAACGCGGCCTTCGGCACGGCTGAGATGCCGCTGAACCAAATGAGCATCCACTGGCAAAGCGACCTGGGCAGTCTGCGCACAGAGAGCGACACCCTCTACGGCCTGGGCTGGACCAGCCAGCCTGCCATCATCAAGTGGTCGGTGGAGGTTCGCGCCGGCATGAACCTCAACGATGAGAAAAAGGACGTCAAGGCCTTAAAGGAGGTCATTGTCGCAGCCCAGGACGGCAAAATCTACTTCCTGGACCTGGCTGACGGCCAGCCCACCCGGGACGCGATTGATGTGGGCTACCCGCTCAAGGGCAGCGTCGCGGTGGACGCCTTTGGCCGGCCGCTGATTGGCGTAGGCCAGGGCATCTCCAAGCTGCGCGGCAAGACGGGCAGCATCGGCTACCACTTCTTCAACCTCATCGACCAAAAGAGCTCCCTGTTCATCAACGGCCGCAAAATCAAGACCCAGGTGCAGTACAGCACCAACGGGGCCTTTGACGGCACCGGCTTGTTTGAGCGCAATTCCGATTCCTTCGTGGTGGCAGGGGAAAACGGCCTGTTCTACACCGTCAAACTCAACACCGTGTTTGACTTCAAAAACCCCACCACCTTGACGATCGACCCGGAAATCCACTACCTGCGCAGCAAGATTGGCAAGCAGGACAACACCTCCGTCAGCATCGAGGGCTCGCCCGCGATGTATGGCTCCTACGCCTTTGTGGCGGACAAGTACGGCGTGCTGCGCTGCATTGACACCACCAGCATGAAGACCCTGTGGGTCTTTGACACCGGTGACAATACCGATGCCACCCCCGCGCTTGAGCTTGGCGCGGACAACAGCCTGTCCCTGTACACCGGCACCAGCGTGTTTAGCCGCAGCCGCAAGGCCGGCGACGCTGTGATACGAAAGATTGACGCGCTCACGGGCGAGGAAATCTGGAAGACTGAAATCAAGGCCAAGTACGAAAAAAGCGAGCGCGGCGGCATCAAGGCCAGCCCCATTGTAGGCCAGCAGCAAATCGCAGAGTTGGTCATCTTCACCGTCAACCTGACGGAGGAAGGCGGCGCAATCATCGCACTGAACAAACAAACCGGCCAGGAGGTCTGGAAGACCCCCATCCCCGGCGGCGCCATCTCCTCCCCCGTGGCGGTATACAGCAAGGACGGTAGTGCGCGCATTGTCCAGGGTTCTTTGGACGGCAAGCTCTACCTGCTTGACGGCCAAAGCGGCGCGGCCCTGTCCACACTGGATCTGGGCGGCGCGATAGAGGGCTCACCCGCGGTATACAACGACATCCTGGTCATCGGCACCGCAGGACGCGACAACCACAAGCTGTACGGCATCCGGCTGGAGTAACACAAGGACCAAAGGCCCTGCGCCCCTGCGGCGCAGGGTTCTTCAGGAAAGGAGCCCATCATGAAACATGCCTTTCTTATCGCGCTGGATCAGGGAACCACCTCCTCCCGCGCCATCGTCTTTACGCCGCAAGGCCGCCTGAGCGCATCGGCGGCCTTTGAGTTCACCCAGCACTACCCCAAGCCCGGCTGGGTGGAGCATCTGCCCCAGGACCTGGTGGACACCACGGTACAATCGCTTCAGGAGGCGGTGAAGAAGGCGGGGATTAAGCCGATTGACATCGCAGCCATCGGGATTACCAACCAGCGGGAAACGACCTTGATTTGGGACCGCAAGACAGGCGAGCCCATCTACAATGCCATCGTCTGGCAGTGCCGTCGTACCGCGCCCATCATCGAACGCATCAAGCAGGACGGCCTCACTTCTTTAATCCAGGACAGGACGGGCCTTCTGCCGGACGCCTATTTTTCTGCCAGCCAGATCCGCTGGATGCTCCAGGAAACCGGGATGCAGTCAAGGGCCGAAAACGGCGACTTGTGCTTTGGCACGGTAGACAGCTTCTTAGCCTGGCATCTCGTCAAGGGGCACCCGCATGTAACGGACGCCACAAACGCCTCGCGCACCATGTTGTTTAACCTGCGTACCCAGGACTGGGATGAGGAGCTGCTGCGCCTGTTTAACATTCCCCGCGCGATGCTGCCGCGCATCGTGAACACAGCCGAGCAGATCGGCCAGTTGGATGACAGCATCCTTGGCGCGCCGGTTCCGGTCGCAGCACTCGCAGGTGACCAGCACGCCGCCCTCTTCGGGCAGGGCTGCTTTCAGACAGGTGACGTCAAAAACACCTATGGCACCGGCTGTTTCATGTTGATGAACACCGGGGAGACCCCGGTTGCAAACGACAAGGGCTTGCTGTCCACCATGGCCTGGCGCATCAAGAACCGCCCGGTCTTCGCGCTGGAGGGCAGCGTGTTTGTGGGCGGCGCGGCTGTGCAGTGGCTGCGGGACGAACTGGGGATTATCACCTCCGCCGCGGAGTCGGAAAAGCTGGCCCTGACGGTGGAGGACACCAATGGCGTCTATTTCGTGCCCGCCTTTACCGGCCTGGGCGCGCCGCACTGGGACATGTACGCCCGGGGGACGCTGGTGGGCATCAGCCGCGGCGCCAAGGCCGCGCACCTCGCGCGCGGCGCTGGAAGCCATCGCCTATCAGTCAGACGAGCTGCTCACCCTGATGAACAACTGCCTGGGCCACACGCCGGACGCCCTGCGGGTAGATGGCGGGGCAACCGCCAATAACCTGCTGATGCAGATGCAATCGAACATCTCCGGCATCAAGGTGCTGCGGCCGCAGGTGGTGGAAACCACAGCGCTGGGAGCAGCCCTGCTTGCCGGTATTGGTGTTGGCCTGTTTGAAAACGAACAGGCCGCGGCCAGCAATTGGCAGCTGGATCAAACCTTCTCCCCGCAATGGGACCTTGTCACCCGGCAAAACCGCAAGCGCTGCTGGAACAATGCGGTAAAGACCGCGCTGTTTGAAGCGACAACACGAAAAGAGAGCGAAGCATGTTCATAGCAGACGCCTGGCGCGATTTTGAGGTGCTGGACACAGGCGACGGCATGAAGCTGGAGCGCTGGGGCGATGTCATTTTAGCCCGCCCCGACCCGCAGGTCATCTGGCCCAAGGCGCGGCCGGATTCCTGGGGGCTTGCGGATGCTGTCTACACCCGCAGCGGAGAGGGCGGCGGCAGCTGGGCCTTTGGGCGCAAGCTGCCCGAGCGCTGGCACATCAGCTACCGCAACCTCAAGTTCTATGTGCGCCCCACCGGGTTTAAGCACACCGGCCTTTTCCCGGAGCAGGCCGCCAACTGGGACTGGATGGCCGGCCTTGTTAAAAAGCGCCCCGGCGCGCGCGTACTCAACCTGTTTGCCTATACGGGCGGCGCCACCGTTTCCCTCATGATGGCAGGGGCAGAGGTCACCCATGTGGACGCCGCCCGGGGCATGGTGCAGTGGGCCCGGGAAAACCGTGACTTAAGCGGCGCGCCGGAGCACCTCAGCCGCTTCATCATTGAAGACGCCAAGGCTTTTGTGCAGCGGGAAATCCGCCGGGGCAAACGCTATGACGGCATCCTGATGGACCCGCCCAGCTATGGCCGCGGGCCCAATGGTGAAATCTGGAAGTTGGAAAACGAGCTGTTTTCGCTGGCCCAGCTCTGCGCCCAGCTGCTGTCTGAGCAGCCCCTCTTCTTCTTAATCAACGGCTATACCACGGGCTTTCAGCCAGCTGTGCTGCACAACGTCCTGCTGCAGGCTGTCTCCCCCGCTCACCCCGGCACCATCACCGCCAAGGAGTTATGCCTGCCCGTCTCCTCCGGCGGTATCCTGCCCGCTGGCGCCAGCGGGCGCTGGCAGGCCAAAGGAGTCACATGAACGACATCAGCAAACTGATATTATTTGAGGACAATCACCTCATCGTGGCCTTGAAGCCGCCGCGGATGCTCACCCAGGGCGACATCACCGGCGATCAGGATTTATTCAACCTGCTCAAGGCCTACGTGAAGGAGAAATACAACAAACCAGGGGAGGTCTACCTGGGCCTTGTGCACCGGATGGACCGCCCAGTCGGCGGCCTGCTCGTCTTCGCGCGCACCAGCAAGGCGGCAGCCCGGCTGTCCGAACAGCTGCGCGAGAACACCTTGGCGCGCGAATACGTGCTGGTGTGCGAGGGGGTGACGCCCGCGCGCTTCCAGCTAAGGGATTACCTGGTTAAGGACCAGGAGACCAACACCGTGCGCGTGCTGCCGCAATATCTAAGGCGCCAGGGCAAGGAAGCGGTGCTGTTTGGGCATACTGTCTCCTTTGATGACGAGAAAAGCCTGGTGACCGTGCGGCTGCAAACGGGCCGCGCGCACCAAATCCGGGCGCAGATGGCGCACTTTGGCCATCCCCTCTTGGGGGATGCCCGCTACAACAAGGACGGCAAAGGCGGCCTGATTGCCCTGTGGGGGATGCGGCTGGCCTTCGCCCACCCGATTACCAAGCAGGCCATGGTCTTCGTCTGCGCGCCTGGCAGGATGCCGGGCGGGTATCCTCATAGTGTGCATTTTGACCCCTACCAGCGTGAATTAGACGGGCTTGAAAGAATCTGGCCCGACATCGCACCTTAGGATACTGAATGCACTCGTTAACGCTTTCATGAGCCGGTTCTTTTCCGCCTCCGCGTTGTCTCGTTCAGTCAACGCAGCGCTGCGGCTACGCCTCCTTCACTCGACTTAGCGGAGACGTAAAACCCCGCAGCTCCTGATTGCGTTACCTCGCGTATTCAGTATCGAATTAATTATTGAGAGGATTGGCATTGAACAAGCCTGTGACCTATGAACTGCAGCACGTCTGCCAGCAATCCGGTGCCAGAGCCGGGTTATTAACCACCCCGCACGGGCAGATAAAAACGCCCGTGTACATGCCAGTGGGCACCCAGGCGGTGGTCAAGGCGATGACGTCGCCTGAGATGAAAGCGCTTGGCGCACAAATCCTGTTGTCCAACACCTATCACCTCAACCTGCGCCCTGGCAGCCAGATTATCAAGGCCGCCGGGGGGCTGCACCGCTTCATGGCCTGGGATTTGCCGATTTTGACAGATTCCGGCGGTTTTCAGGTGTTTTCATTAGCGGAACTCAATAAAATCACCGAGGAAGGCGTCGCCTTCCGCAACCATCTGGATGGCAGCGCGCTTTTGATGACGCCTGAATCCTCCATGCAGATCCAGCAGGATCTGGGCGCGGATATCGCGATGGCGTTTGACGTGTGCTCGCCCTACCCTTGCGCGTATGAGGACGCCAAAGCAGACATGGAGCGCACCCACCGCTGGGCCATGCGCTGTAAAGACGCGCACAAACGACCTGACCAAGCCCTCTTTGGCATTGTCCAGGGCGCCTTCTACAAGGATTTGCGCATCACCTCCGCGCAGACACTGAGCCAGATGGACTTCCCCGGCTACGGCATCGGCGGGCTGTCCGTGGGTGAACCAAAGGACATCATGTATGAGATGCTGGAAGCCCTCATCCCCCATCTGCCGGTTAACAAGCCGCGGTACCTGATGGGTGTGGGCACGCCGGACTGCCTGCTGGAAGGGGTTCTGCGCGGGGTGGACATGTTTGACTGCGTGCTGGCCACGCGCATCGCGCGCAACGGCACCGTATTAACCCGCCATGGACGGCTTGTGGTGCGCAACGCGCGCTACAAGGCCGATTTTGCCCCCCTTGAGGAGGGCTGTGACTGCTACACCTGTCTTCACCACAGCCGCGCTTACGTCCGCCATTTAATCAACACCGGGGAGATTACAGGTGGGCGGCTGTGCAGCATCCACAACCTGCGCTATTTGACGCGCTTGATGGAAGGTGCCAGGCAGGCCATTTTGGAGGACAGGTTCCTCGACTACATCAAGGATTTTTACGCGCTGTTTGATATGCGCGGCGCGTTCAACCGCGGGGAGGATCAATGAACCAGATGCCCCACATCAAGGTAAGTGACCTGACTTACCGCTATGAGCCCGATGCGCCCTTGGCCTTGGATCAGATCAGCCTGTCTATTCCGCGCGGCCAGTTTGTCGCCATCTTAGGCCACAACGGGTCGGGCAAATCCACATTGGCCAAGCTGTTAAACGGCCTGTTCTTGCCAACGGAAGGCGCTGTCTTTATCAGCGGGATGGACACAAGGGAGGATGACAAGATCTGGGACATCAGGCGCACAGCTGGCATGGTCTTCCAGAACCCGGACAACCAATTGGTCGCAACCGAGGTGTATGACGACGTCGCCTTTGGCCTGGAAAACATCGGCGTGCCGCCGGAGGACATGCCGCCGCGCATTGACGAGGCGCTGGAATAAACGGGCATGACCGCGTTTAAAAACCGCGCGCCGCATCTGCTCTCAGGCGGGCAAAAGCAGCGCGTCGCCATCGCCGGCATCCTGGCCATGCACCCTGAAGCCCTGATTTTGGACGAGGCGACCGCCATGCTGGACCCCAAAGGGCGCATGGAGGTGCTGCAGACTGTGCGCAGGCTTAATGAGGAGCAGGGCATCACCGTGGTGTGGATCACCCACTTTATGGAGGAAGCCACCCACGCCCAGCGCGTGCTGGTGATGGACCATGGCCGCATCGCCATGGATGGCAGCCCGCGGGAGATTTTCGCGCAGGTGGACCGCCTGCGCACACTGCGGCTGGATGTGCCGCCGATGACCCAGCTGGCCTACCTGCTTAAGGAAAGGCAGATAGATATCAGCGCCAACGTGCTGAGTGTGGAAGAAATGGTAAGGGAGGTGAAGCGGCTGTGCCCATCGTGCTTGAAAAACTAAGCCATCATTACAAATCCGGGCCCAACACCGCTGTCGCCCTGGAGGACATCGACCTCACCATCCAGGATGGCGAGCTGCTGGCTTTAATCGGCCACACCGGATCGGGCAAGTCCACGCTGGCGCAGCATTTAAACGGCCTGCTTGAGCCCACCAGCGGCCGGGTACTGCTCAATGGCGAGGACATCAACCAAAAAGGCGCCAACCGCCGCGCGCTGCGCTTTAAAGTGGGCCTGGTCTTCCAGTACCCGGAGCACCAGCTGTTTGAGGAAACGGTCTACAAGGACATCGCCTTTGGCCCCAAAAACATGGGCCTTGCGGAGGAGGAGATTGATGCGCGCGTGCGCGGCGCGATGGACCGCGTGGGGCTGGAGTTTGAGGAGATGAAGGACCGCTCCCCCTTTGAACTCTCCGGCGGGCAGATGCGGCGCGTGGCGCTGGCCGGCGTGCTGGCCATGCAGCCGGCCGTCCTGGTACTGGATGAGCCCACAGCCGGCCTGGACCCGCGCGCGCGGGATTACCTGCTACAGGACGTAAAGCGCTTAAATGAGGAGGGCACCACCGTTG
The DNA here is from genome assembly GCA_012728435.1 of Clostridiales bacterium. Classification (GTDB taxonomy): domain Bacteria; phylum Bacillota; class Clostridia; order Christensenellales; family Aristaeellaceae; genus UBA6115. The sequence goes on from JAAYFC010000067.1 coordinate 23,867, forward strand.
TCCTCATCTCCCACGCCATGGATGAGGTGGCACGCTTAGCCACCCGTGTCGCGGTGCTTGCGCACGGCAAGTTGGTCATGGAAGGCCCCACGGCTGAGATTTTCGTCCAGCAGGAGCGCCTGGCCCAAATGGGCCTGGACGTGCCGGAGGCCTTCAAGCTGGCGCTGAGGCTGCAGCAGGAAGGGCTGAACCTGGGCAATCACTACCGCCTGTCTGACATCGCCGACGGCTTGGCCGCCGCCATCAAAGGGGGTGACACCGCATGATGCGTGACATCACCTTGGGGCAGTATTACCCGGTTGACAGCCCCATCCACCGGCTGGATCCGCGCACCAAGATTATCCTGATTTTCCTTTACATCATCGCGGTCTTTTTGGTGCCCAACCTGCTGATGTACATCCCGGTTGCGGCCTATTTAGTCCTGGCGGCTGGGCTGGCCAAACTGCCCTTTTCCATGCTGCTGCGCAGCCTCAAGCCCATGCGCATCCTGCTGATCATCACCTTTGTTCTCAACCTGTTCTTCGCCACCGGTACAAAGAAACTGCTGCAGATTGGCGGCTTTGTGCTCTGGCAGGAAGGGCTGTTAACAGCCCTTACCTTCAGTTTCCGTCTGATTTTACTGGTGACCGGCAGCAGCATTTTAACCTTGACCACCTCGCCTGTCACCTTGACGGACGGCTTGGAGCGCCTGGCGTCCCCGCTGAAAGTGATTAAATTCCCCGCCCATGAGATGGCCATGATGATGACCATCGCGCTGCGCTTCATCCCTACCCTCATTGAGGAAGCAGACAAAATTATCAAGGCACAGACTGCGCGCGGCGCGGATTTTGAAACCGGCAACCTCATGGCGCGAGCCCGGGCGATGATCCCCCTGCTGGTGCCCCTGTTTATCAGCGCCTTTCGGCGCGCGGGGGATTTGGCCATGGCGATGGAAGCGCGCTGCTACCGGGGCGGCGAGGGACGCACCCGGCTGCACAAGTTGGCCTATGGCAGGGGGGATTTGCTGGCCTTCCTCAGCATCCTGGTTCTCTACGCCGTCATCCTGTCAACGAGGATGCTGTGAAGCGCATCCTGCTGTCAATCGAATACGAGGGAACAGGCTATTCCGGCTGGCAGCGCCAGCAAAACGGGCTGGCTGTGCAGGAGGTGGTGGAGCGCACCCTTGCGCGCGTCCTCAAGGCACCCATCACCATAACCGGCGCCAGCCGGACGGACGCCGGGGTGCACGCGCTGGGACAGCGCGCGCATTTTGACACGGATGCCAATATCCCGGTAGAGAAATGGCCCTATGTGCTCAACACCCTCCTGCCCGGGGACATCAAGGTCAACCACGCACTCTTGGTGGATGAGCGCCTGCATGCCCGCTTTTCTGCCCGGCAGAAAACCTATGAATACCGCATCTTCAACCGCCGCCAGCCCAGCGCCCTGCGGCGGAATTTTTCTGCCTTTGTGCCGCTGCCGCTGGAGATGGAACTGATGCGCGCCTCCCTGGCCCCGCTGATGGGCCGCCATGATTTTTCAGCCTTTGAGGCCGCTGGCGGCACCGCCAAGACCAAGGTGCGCACCCTTTATGAAGCGCGGCTTGAACAAAGCGGGGATGAGATCATCCTCACCCTGCGCGGCGACGCGTTTTTGTACAACATGGTGCGCATCATCGCAGGCACCCTGATTGCCATCGGCCAAGGCAAGCTGGCGCCTGATGCCTTCGCAAAGGCGCTTGCAAGCGGCGACCGCCTGGATTTGGGCATCACAGCGCCGGCCCAGGGCCTGACGCTGATCGCCATTTCCTACGAGGATATCCCGTGAACGGACAGGCGATCCAGGTCTCCGTCCGCGCCTTGGTGGGCTTTACGGTTTTTCCGCCCGACATCCTGCCCCTCTCCCGCTCCCTGATGGAACTGGGCCGGGACGCGCACCTGGCCCGGCAGCAGGACAGCCCGGCAAAAGCCGAAATCATGCTGAGCTGGTCGCAAAAAGTGGACGGCCTGATTGTCCGCGTGGCCGGGCGGATGGATCTGTTTGATGAGACGAAAAGCCCGCCCGTGATTGAAGAGATTAAATTGTCCCCGCAGGAGGCGCCGCAGGCGCCCGCGCCAGAGCATCTGCTGCAGGCAGTCTGCTACGGCTTTATGCTGTGTGAGCGGGACAATCTTGACGCGGTCAACTTGTCCATCTGCTATGTCACCCGTGAAGGGCAAATCACGGCGGAGTTTGCGGAGCGCTGGGACAAAGCGCGCCTGAGCGCCGCCTTTTTTGAGCTGCTTTATCCCTATGTGGCCTGGCAAAAGCGGCTGATGACGCATATCATAATCCGGGATCAGCACATAGAAACCTTGCCCTTCCCCTATGAAAGCTACCGCCCCGGCCAAAGGGAGATGGCGGAGCAAGCCTACACCGCAATCTTACGCAAGCGCAGGCTGTTTGCCGTCATGCCCACTGGCACTGGCAAGAGCGCGGCCGTGCTTTACCCAGCGCTCAAGGCACTAAAGCAGGGGCTCAGCAAAAAAATCTTCTGCCTGACCGCAAGGGGCACCCAGCGCATCGCGATGCAGCAGGAAATAAATCGCATGATACTACAGGGGCTGCGAATCCATGCGCTGACACTTTCCGCCAAGGAAAGCCTGTGCCCGATGGAGCAGATGCGCTGCCACCCTGATGTTTGCCCCTATGCCAAGGGCCATTACCTGCGCCAGCCCGCCGCAATGCACGAGGCGATGGACACCCAGGTGTGGGACAGCGAGTTGGTCAGGGAGATGTCAGACAGGCATCAGCTGTGCCCCTTCGAGTTTTCTCTTGCCTTGTGTGAGATCGCGGATGTGGTCATCTGTGATTATAACTACGCCTTCAACCCCCAGGTGCGCTTGACCCGCATCTTTGACAACCTGCGCAAGCTGACCCTCTTGGTGGATGAGGCCCACAACCTGCCCAACCGCGCGCGGGACATGCTGTCTGGCAGCATCACCATCTCCCAGCTGCTTGGTTTTCGCCGCGAGGCGGGCAAGCTGCACGGCCGAACCAGCGGCATCTATCGCGCCTTGAGCCAGTTTATCAAGCTGCTGCCGCAGGAAGAACACGCGGATTATACACCGGTTAAAACAGGCATTGTACAGCTCTTGGACGCGCTGGGCACGGGCTTCACCCCCGGCACAATGCACCTGGTACGCGATTTGGTGAGCCTGAACAACGCCTTGGCCCGCGCCAGTGAAGCGCCGGATTACGTAATCCTTAACAACGCGGAAATGACCAAAGGCGCGCTGACAGTGCTGAACCTCAACCCCGCGCCCCATCTGTTTGAGGTCACAAGGCGCCTGTCCGGCTGCGTATATTACTCTGCCACCCTGCAGCCGCTTTCTGCCATGCGGCAGCTTTTGGGCGGGGAGCCTGAGGATGCCTGCCTCTCCCTGCCTTCCCCCTTCCCGCCGGAGCATTTGCTGACCATGCAGATGAACCTCAACACACGCTATGCTGCGCGGGAAGCCAGCCTCCTGCCCGCGGCGCAGGCCATATTGGCCCTGTTTTCCGCCCGCCCTGGCAAGATGATGGCCTATTTCCCCTCCTTCGCCTACCTGCGCGCGGTAAAGGCGGTGCTGGAAGAATCCAATCCGGATTTGCCGCTGGTTGTCCAGCAGCCCGGCATGGATGAGGACAGCCGTGTCCGGTTTTTGGACGCGTTCATCAGGGACGAAGCCCCGGTTTTGGGCTTATGCGTCTTAGGCGGCGTGTTTGCCGAGGGCGTGGACCTGCCGGGCAAGGCGCTTTGCGCTGTAGCCATTTTGGGCGTTGGCTTGCCGCAGGTAAACGAGCTGCGCAACCACTACCGCGCGCGGATGGAGGAGGTGATGGGCGACGGCTTTGGCTTCGCCTACCGTTACCCCGGCATGCACAAGGTGCTGCAGGCCGCCGGGCGCATCATCCGCTCAGAAAACGACCGCGGTGTGCTGCTGCTTTTGGACGACCGCTACCAGCAAGGGGATTACCAGGCGCTTTTGCCCTTGCACATCACGCCCAATCGGGTATCATCCATTGAGGACATCACGCAAAACGCGCGGGCTTTCTTCGCGCTAACCTGAAAGGGGGAAGTGAATTGGCCGAGGTGCCGCAATACCGCCTGGGGGAGTTGGAGCGCAAGCTGCTGACGCTGTACACGCTGTTTGAACTGGGCCCCTGCAATAATTTACAGCTGATTGCCTTCATGAGTGAAAGCGACCTCATGAATTATTTTGATTTGCAGCTGGCGCTGTATGAATTGACCCAGCGCGGTCAACTGATCAAGGAGCCCGTCTTTGGGGATGAGCGCTATACCATCACCCCCGAGGGGGAACAGGCCATCACCCTGTTTATCACCAGGCTTGGGGAAAGTGCGGTGGACAAGGTGAAGGCCGCCGTCCCCGCATTTTCAGAGCGCATGCGCAAGCAGCGCGAGCTGTTTGCCACCATCAGCCACGAAAGCCGCAATGAGTATCACGCGCAGATGGGCATTGCCGAGGGCGGTATGCAGCTGATGCGCCTGGATATTTCGCTGCCCACAGCCGAATTGGCCGACCGCTTCCGCGCCGCCTGGGCGGACAAGGCGCGGGAGATTTATGATTTCATCATCCAATCCCTCAGCGGGGAGGACTTGCCGTGAAAATCGCCGGCATCATCGTCGCGGCGGGCTCCGGCACACGCCTGGGCGCACAGCGCAACAAGGTGCTGCTGCCGCTTTTGGGGCAGCCCATCTTTATCCACGCCGTGCGCGCACTGCGGGCACAATGTGATGAACTGATTTTGGTCACCAGGGCAGATGAAGCGGCGGAGTTTGAGGGGCTGCTCAAAGCCCATCACCTGGTCGTTGACAAGATGGTGCCTGGCGGGACGGAACGCCGCTTTTCCGTAGAAAACGCGCTGATGGAAGTACAGGAAGATATAGATATCGTGCTGGTGCATGATGGCGCGCGGCCGCTGGCCAGCCCGGCTATGATTGAGCGGGTCATCCATGCCGCGGCCAAGTCGGGTGCTGCCGTCCCCGCCATCCCGGTGCGGGACACGCTGCGCAGGCAGATGGATGGCGTGACGGAAACCGTATCGCGGGAGGGCCTGTATCAGGTACAGACACCACAGGGCTTTCAGGCGGGCTTAATCAGGCGCGCCTACCAAAACAGCGATGAATCAGCAAGCGATGACGCCGGGCTGGTGGAGCGCCTGGGGCACCCGGTTTTACTGGTCGCGGGTGACGCGCGTAACCTTAAAATCACGCATCAGGAGGATATCCTCATGGCCCAGCAGCTTTTGAACGCTTCAATCCAAATGGGCATGGGCATAGACGCCCACCGCCTGGTGGAAGGCCGGGACCTTGTCTTGGGCGGGGTCACCATTCCCCATGCCAAGGGTTTGTTAGGCCACAGCGACGCGGACGCTGCCCTGCACGCGCTGATGGACGCGCTGCTGGGCGCCTGTGCCCTGGGCGACATCGGGCAGCACTTCCCGGACACGGATGCGCAATTTAAGGGCGCGAATTCCCTTTTTCTGTTGCGCGAAACCCGCAAGATCATGGCCGCGCAAGGCTTTGTCCCCCATCAGTGTGACATCACTATCCTTGCGCAAAAGCCCAGGCTGGCCCCCTATCTTCCCCAGATGCGGGCACACATCGCGGGCGCGTTGCAGCTTCCCCTCGCCCAGGTTTCCGTGAAGGCCACCACCACCGAGGGCCTGGACGCGGTGGGACGGGAGGAAGGCATCTTTGCCCAGGCGATTGCGCTTGTGTACAATTTGGCCGAAAGCAGCATATAAATCAGGGGAAATAGCGATTTTTGTTTGTCCATCAAGCCAGTGTGTGATACTATAATGACATATTAATCAAATACCCTGTTTTAACAAAACGAATGGAGGATCATCAGATGTTACTGGACAATAAAATTTGGCTGGGCACAAGCAAAGAGGGCCCTGTCACCATGCTGCCGCGGCTGGCCAACCGCCACGGGTTGATTTCCGGCGCCACCGGCACCGGCAAGACCGTCACCCTGCAGGTGATGGCGGAAGCCTTCTCCCAACTGGGCGTCCCGGTTTTCATGGCCGACGTCAAGGGCGATCTGGCCGGCATGGCCAAGCCTGGCGAGATGAGCGACAAGATCCGCGCGCGCATGGAGACGGTGGGGATGGATCACTTCACCCCCCACGCCAACCCGGTCACCCTGTGGGATGTATACGGCGTATCCGGCCACCCGGTGCGCACCACGGTATCGGAGATGGGCCCGCTGTTGCTCTCGCGGATGCTGCAGCTCAACGACACGCAGGCAGGCGTGTTGCACATCGTCTTCCGTATTGCGGATGATGAGGGCCTGCTCTTGATTGACCTGAAGGACTTGCGCGCCATGCTCACCTATGCAGGCGACCGCGCGGGCGACTATACCCTGCGCTATGGCAATATCGCGAAGGCGTCTATCGGCGCCATCCAGCGCGCCATCGCAGTATTGGAGGACCAAGGCGGCAACCTGTTTTTCGGCGAGCCGGCGCTGGACTTGGCTGACTGGCTGGTGCGGGATGAGAACGGCCAGGGCATGATCAACATCCTGTCCGCGGACAAGCTGTTTTTGCGGCCCAATATGTATTCCGCCTTCCTGCTGTGGATGCTGGCAGAATTGTACGAGCTGCTGCCCGAGCAGGGGGATTCGGAGCTGCCCCGCATGGTCTTCTTCTTTGATGAGGCCCACCTGCTGTTTAACGACTGCCCGCGGGAGTTGATGGAAAAGGTGGAGTTGACCATCCGCCTCATCCGCTCAAAGGGTGTGGCCGTCTATTTCATCACCCAAAACCCGGCTGATGTGCCCTCCAGCGTCCTGTCCCAGTTGGCCGCGCGCGTCCAGCACGCCCTGCGCGCCTTCACGCCTGCGGAGCAAAAGATCATCCGCACAGTGGCGCAGACCTTCAGGCCCAATCCCTCCTTTGACACGGAGCAGGCCATCACCCAATTGCAAACAGGCGAAGCGCTGCTTTCCTTCCTGGAGGAGTCCGGCGCGCCCAGCATCACGCAAAAGGCCGTGATCCTGCCGCCGCAGTCCGCCATCGGCACCATTTCCGACTCCTTCCGCAACACAATCATTGAGACCAGCCTGCTCAAGGACAAATACCCCCAGATGTTTGACCGCGAGAGCGCCTATGAGATCTTAAGCGCCAAGTTCACTTCCCAGGGTGTCATGGGCACCGCCCGCGTGCTGGCAGAGGAGATCATCGGCACAGTCACCCCGCCCGCGCAAACGGAAGCCGTACCGCAGCGCAGCACCATCCAGGTGTTTGACCCGGCCACCGGCACCTATGTGGAGCGTGAGATGCAGGCCCCCGTGGAATACCCGGCGCCCCCAGCCCAGCCCGCCCCCATCCCCACCCAGGTGAAGAAGGTGGATCAGGCCCCGCCGCCCGTGTTGGTGTACAACCCCAAAACCGGGCAGTATGAGCCGCAGGTGCAGATGCCCGCGGTGCAGGACACCAAGCCTGTGCCAGAGCCCAAGGTACAGAAATCCTCCCCCAAGGTGAAGAGCCTGGGTGAGCGCATGCTGGACAACTTCACCCGCTCCACCGCCTCCGGTGCCGGCTACACCATGGGCCGGACCATCTCACGCGGCATCCTGGGGGTCTTTGGCATTAAGTAAACCCATCGATTTCATCCGACCATCCTTTAGGACCACGCTGCTTTACACACAGCAGCCAAGGAGATGTGAGCATGAGAATCGGTATCTTAACCAGCGGCGGCGACTGCCCCGGCCTTAACGCGGCCATCCGCGGCGTCGCGCGCGCGGCCTACCAAACCCTGGATGCGGAGATTGTCGGCATCAGGGCCGGCTACCGCGGACTCATTGACGGGGACTACCAGGTGATGCAGCAGTCCCAGTTTTCCGGCATCCTCACCATGGGCGGCACCATCCTGGGCACCTCCAGGACGCCCTTCCGCGATATGCGCTTGGTGGAAGAGGACAATGTGGACAAGGTCCACGCAATGAAAATGAACTACCGCTCCATGCGGCTGGACTGCCTGGTCACCCTGGGCGGCAACGGGACGCACAAGACCGCGAACCTGCTCTCCCAGGAAGGACTCAACGTCATCGGCCTGCCCAAGACCATTGACAACGATATCTACGGCACCGATTTCACCTTTGGCTTCCACACCGCGGTGGACATCGCGACGGACGTCATTGACCGCATTCACACCACCGCCGCCAGCCACAACCGGGTCATGGTCATCGAAATCATGGGCAACAAGGCCGGCTGGCTCACCCTGTACGCTGGCATCGCCGGCGGCGCGGATGTCATCCTCCTCCCCGAGATTCCCTACGACATCAACAAGGTGGCCCGTGTGGTGGATGAGCGCGCGAAAAACAAGAAGTACTTTACCATCATCGCTGTAGCGGAAGGCGCGCTGTCAGTTGAGGAAACCCAGATGAAGCGCAAAGAGCGCGAGGCCCTTTGGGAGGGGGATCCCTTCAAGAGTGTGGCCCAGCGCATTGCGGCGCAGCTGACACAGATCACCAGCGCCGAGTGCCGCGCGGTCATCCCAGGCCACATGCAGCGCGGCGGCAGCCCCTGCGCCTACGACCGGGTTCTCTCCACGGAGTTTGGGGTCCGGGCAGCGCAGCTCATCCGGGAAGGCCGCTTCGGCCTCACCGTCGCCCTCAAGGAAGGCCGCATCAGCGAAAACAAACTGGAGGATGTCGCGGGCGTGCCAAAACCGGTGGATCCCAATGACCAGACGGTGATCTCCGCGCGGGACATCAACATCTCATTTGGTGATTGACATTTTGGCATTTCATACAGGCTTCCCACGCGGAAGCCTTTTTTACGCTCATCCCGTACAGGGAAGGCATGAAACGATTGGGCTTGCGCGTTGTATGGGTGTAGACAAACAATGGAAGGAATGACACGAGATGTGGATATGTAACCGCTGCCAAACCAGCAACAAGGATGGGTATGCCCAGTGCGTGCAATGCTCTGCGCCCCGCAACGCACGGCGTTTTGGGGCGGGCACACCCGTCACCGCGCCCAGCGTGCATCAGGAGGCTGCGCCCCAGCGGCGCATGCAGCAACCCATGGCGGAGGAGCAAGCCCCCTTGGCCCCATCGCCGCGGCACCACCCCCTGCCCGGCCCGCAGACGCTGCCAGGGCGCTCAGCCGGCGGCTTTGTGCGCGTCATCGGAATCCTGTTAGCTGTGCTGCTGCCGCTGCTTGCAATCGCGCTGGCTGTACTGCAGTATGACGCAATCCGCCTGGTGGTGCTGGGCTTGTTCTTCAAAACCCCCGCCACCCTCTCCCCCGTCATCAGCTACCTCATCTATGGCCTGCTTACGCTGATTGCCGCGCTCATCACCCTGCTGCCTGGGCTGTGCCTTTGGGCATTGGGTCATTTAGCCCGCGGCATCAGACGGCGCTAGGATACGCGTTCCACCCAAAAGACCAGGCTTATCATGGGCCTGGTCTTGTTGTAATGCCTGATGACTCATCTGCCTTCCTGATAAAGCAGCTGCGCGGTTTCTGTCAGCGCCTGCAAAAAGCCATCCAGCTGCAAACCACCTCCCAGGTAGCGGCTCATCAACATGTCCAGCTGTTCCTGAGCCGGCCCCTTGTCCAGCAAGCGGGAGCGCTCAAAGTAGCGCACGCTGGGGGCGATAACGCGGAAGATGTCCAGGCCCTCCTGTTGAACCAGGTAGCGCAGGCGGTCCTGGTCCCTAAGAGCCTGGTTGGCCAGGTCGATGCGGTACTGGTAGACGCGCAGGGTCTCGGCGTTGGCTGTACCGCTCTCCCTGGCCTTCTCAAGCGCTTCGGTGTAGGCGGCCAGATCCTCCTTGTTTTGTTGAACCGCCTGCGCGTAATTGGGGTTGGGGTAGGGCTCATTGGCGTGAGGGCGCAAAGCATACCAGGTCTTGTAGTCTGCCTCCGGCTGTAAGAAGGTTTCCATCAATTGCTGCGCCAGTTCCTGCTTGTTGGAGTTTGGGTTAATCAGCATCACCCGCATCTGGCCCGCCTCATAGGAGGGCTCTTTTTCCATAAAGGTCAGCGGCGGCATGTAATCGTTGTGGGCGCCAAAGGTATCGGGCACATTGAGAAAGTTGCCGCCGCCCATGCCAAAGTGTACCAGGGAGGGTGCGTTGCGGATGTCACCGGAGGTTTCGCCCACAAACTCCTGCGGCCCTTGTCCGGCGGCGCGCTGGACCTCAAAGGCCTGCTTCATTAAGTCCAGGGTGTCTTTCAGCACAGGCGCGCCAAAGTCAAGCGCCGTGTCGTCCGTCTCGTACTGGCGGATGTAGGAATAAATCACGCGGTGCAGCATCATATCTTCCTGTGTGTCAAAGAGGAAATAGGCCTCCGGGTCCTCACTTGCCACCTTTTGATTAAAGCGCAGCATGGCGTCAAACAGCTGCAAATAGGTGGTGGGGTAGGCTTCCTCCCCCATGTATTTTTGCCAATGCTCCCGCACATAAAAGGATGTGTGCAGGCCAAAGGAGACCGGATAGCCGCAATACTGCCCCGCCTTGTTTTTGAGCGCCTCTTTAACGGCTGGGTACATGGCGTTGATGCCCGCGATCAGCTGTTCCTTGTCCAGCGGCGCGGCATAGCCCTTTTCCATCATCGCGCGCAACCCGGGATCCAGCTGCAAAACAAACAGGTCCGTCTCCGTATCCCCGTTGCGGATCATCTGCCCCGCGTCCGCCGCGGTGATATAGCCTTCTTCCACAAACAACGCTGTCCCGGGCAGCTGTTTTCTGAACATTTCCATGGTATCCGGGTTGATGTATTGGGCACGGATGGTGAGGGAATTGCTCAGCTCCACCGCCTGCCCGCTTTGCCGGATAGCCAGCTTGCCGCCAAAGAAGACCGCGTAGGCGCTGTTTGGCATCACCAAGCCCGCCCCATGCCCCGGCATCATCATGTCAAAGGGCAAAAGCGCCGTGAGGGTAAACTCCCCCCCTTGGTTTGACATCAACAGTTTGTTGGGGGTGGCATAGTAGTAGCGGTCCAGGTCCCGGTCATAGCCGATGGCGCCGTAGGGATTGGTGGCGCCATTTAGCAACACCTCGGGCATCGCCATGGGCAGGGGGTTCACATCCCCTGTTGACAGGTCCAATTCCGCCAGCTGCCAGACGGTTTTGCCGGATTGGCTGACAAAGCGCTGCAAAAGGAGCTTGCCCGGCAGATAGGGCACGGCGTCCGCCGTGTTCATAAGCTGCAAGTAGCGGGTCTGTCCACTTTTAAGGTCGCTGATGAGCAGGTGAATGGTCTCCATCTCGGCCGTGTCATCATAGTCCATGTGTTTTACAATAAACTGCCCCTCATATCCAAAACCGGGGCTGTAGATGCGCAGGTTGCCGTTTTCAAAGTACAGGCTGTTGTTAATCTTCTGCTCCGTCCAGTGCACACCGCCCTCATCCACCGTGCCGATGCGGCCGGTGTAGTAGTTGATGGCGTGCAAGCTGCCGCCCCAGTCAAACAGGCTGCTGACGGTCTTCTGCAGCTGCTGCTTGATGTCCTCCGGGTAGTCCTCATAGACGTCTTCCCAGGGGATGTTCTGCGGCCTGGAGGGCAGTTCGCAATACAGCCTGGGCGCGCTGTCGTCCACCCGGGCGGTCAGCACCTGCATCTCTCCGTCGCGGCCGGATTTGAGGGCGTAAAAAGCGTCGTGAACATAAACCAGGTTGTTGGACAGGTCAAAGGCAATCTCCTTTTCCTCCGCCTGGGCGCATGGCAAGGCCAGCAGCAGGGTCAGGCACAGAACCAGTACGATGGTGCGTTGTCTCACAGGTTTGTCCTCCAAAATCTTTGTTTATATCATCACCAAACACAGCCTGGCTGCATGCAAGCCGCCGTGCGGGTAACAAAATCAGTTGTGGGGTCTTAGGCTTTTATTGACAGCGCGTGAGCGGGGATGCTCCGCGCGGATGGCTAACCGTTGCCGGCGGCGGCGGGTTCGTACTCCACCAGGATTAACTCCCCGTTTTGCGCGCTGAGATAGACAACATAGATGCCCTCCAGGTGATGGAACCGGAAGGCCCAGACCGGCCTGTCAACGCGCGCTTGGGCATAGGAGGCATAGCGCAGAAAATAAGGGTACACCGGGTTTAATTCGCTGATGATCTGCTCTGACAGCTGCAGCTCCTCCCGCAGGGCGCAAAAGGCCAGGGCGCGGGCTTCCTCCTCCGTCAAGTCCTGAGGGCCGGGCAGGTCATGCGGGAAGCGCTCCTTTGAAAACCCGCTGTCGCGGTAGAGCTTGTCATAAGCCGCCTGGTCGGGCACGGACATGTCGTACCACTCGCCTGGGCCATACTTGAGCAGGATGGGTTCCTGCGCATCCACCAGCTCCTTGAAATAGGGCAGCACACTGGCGCCATAGGCCTGCGCCTGCCCCCAGGTAGAGCGGGTGAAACTGCCGGTTTCCACCCCTTCCAGGCTCCAGGACACCTGGATGGGCTGGCCGGTCTGGGTGCGCATCATCACGGTGTACTCCCCGATGGGCGGCTTCGCGTCGTTGTCCCAGCGCAGCACCTCGCGCGCTGAATAGACGACCTGCCAGACCACCTGCCCGTCCAGTTTAATCAGGGCCGCGCTGGCATCAAACAGGGTCAGCATGTCCGGGCTAAGCCCATACCGCTCCTTGAACGCGTCCTGCGCCGCTTGCAAGGCTCTGGCTTCATCCATGACACCGGGCCCGGGGATGATGTAACTGGTGTCCTTGAGTAAATCCACCATGCCGGCCTTGACCATCCGCTGCGCCAGCTTGCCCTTGTCCGCAGCGCTGAGCAACTCAAAGGCGCCGCTTTGCATATACTCGCTTACCGCGTGATGGTAGGGTGTCAAATCCCCCTTTGGCAGCTGGCGCTTTGCTGTGTCGGACAAAAACCAGCTGATCTTTTCAAATGTCCCTGATGGAGACCGGAGGCTTACTGAAAAGATTTCGGCGCCTTGCAGATGATGGCCGTTGAACGCTTGCGCGTTGCGGAACTGGATTTGATAGCGCTTGAGGGGATCCTCCAGGCTTTCCTGGAAGGCCATGGTAGGGGTAAAGCCTTCAAAATATTGTGCACTCAGGCCGTAGCTTGTCTGCAGATGCTCTTTCGCCATCCTTATGGCTGCCTCCGGCTGGATGTCGCCTGCATCCGGGACAATGTCCTGATATGCGTTTGTCTCACCATAGGCCAGCTGCATCTTGCGCAGCAGGCCAAACACTTCCGCGCGCTGCTCCAATGTCCATTTGGATACATTCTCCCAGTCAAACTCGGCCGCCTTGTTGTAGTACGCGTTTTTAAGCCGGACATAGCTGTTCATCTGCTGAGGTCCCCAGATGGGGTTCTCCAAGCTGCCGCTTTGATACTGCGCCGGGTCCGCGTCATCCAGGGACCAGGTGGCGACAGCCTGGCCGTCCACTTTTAGCAGCACCTGATACTCCCCGTTTTGTCGGGGTGACATGTGCGGTATGTAGGTAAAGAGGGTTCCCTCCCCTTGTTTGCTTTCCTTCACCCAAAACAGGCCGATGGTGTCCTGCTCAAAATGATATTTTTGCATCAGCGCTTTGTCCGCTGCCTTCCGCGCGGAGTAGCCCGCTGTGTAGCGCAGCCCCAGAGCCAGCGCCGTCCCAATCAGCAGGGTAAACAGCAGGATGGCCATCACAATGGCCAGACGGAAGCGCCGGTGGGTGGCGGGCATCCGCGGCTTGTCCTGTGCCCGCAGGGCTTTAAGCACCTGGGTTTCACCCTTAAAGCTGATGGATGAAAGGCGGCGGTTGACTATGGTGTCAAAAGCTTCATTCTTCATTAAAATACCATCCTTTCAGCTTGTTTTTAAGCATGTTGCGGGCGCGGATGAGCCGGGTTGAGGTTGTGGAGACGCTAAGGTTCAAGGCCTCACCCACCTCCTTTAGGGACAGGTTCTGGTAATACCTTAGCAGCACGGGCTCCTTGTACTTGCGGGGCAAGGCCATTACAGCGGAAATCACGGTGTCATCGCGAAGGGACAGCTCGTCCTGCAAAGATTGTATGCGCTCAAGCGCCGCACTCAGGTCCACCAGCTTGTACCAAGCCGCGCGCCGAAAATCCCGGCAGGTATTGATGGCAATTCGGGAAATCCATGTTTTTTCGCTGGATTCGCCACGGAAGTCCGGCAGCGCGCGGTAGAGTTTTAAAAAGGTTTCAGAGACCGCGTCCTCCGCAAGGCTTTCGTCCTTCAGGTATAAAAAACAGAGGCGTTTTAAATACGCGCCGTGCTCCTGCATCAAGCGCCGCAATTCCGTTTCCATCACCTGGTTTGATTGCTCCACCTGCTCCTCTCTTTCACCCCTTAGACGCAGGAACTTATCATTGTTATTCATTTTAGTTAAAACATTTTATTTTTCAAATCAAGGGCACAAAAAAACCGCGGGTTTTCCCCCGCGGCTTATACTTGACGAAAACTTTAACGCGCTCATAGGCAGAGCAATTTTTTGTCACCCGCGAAGACGAGTGAAGGAGGCGTAGCCTCGTCGGAATACCTTCCGTTTTGTTTCCGGCACGCATGCGTGCCGGAGGCCTAAACGAAGGTATTCCTCCTCCCCATTGAAAGCCTGCTTTCAATGGAAAGGAAGGATTACGGAACGCAGTGAGCTGGCAGGCTTGCCCAGGCAGCGAACGTAGTGGAGTCAATCCTGACGCAGGGCCTGCTCATGGAAGCGTTAAAGATTAAGTTTAGTATTAAACCTTTGCGTTTTACTGGTCCTCTTCAAACAGCTCGCTGTCCTCTTCCTCGGCCAGCTCGTCCATGAACAGCTCGAACACTTCCTGCTCGACTTCCTCGTTGTCGCAGCTCACAAAGGTGTCCTCACCCTTGTCGTCCTGCTGGATGCGCAGGATGACGACTTCGCCTTCCTCCTCGTTCTCCTCCTCCTGGGGGGCGAGCAGCACGACGTAGCGCTCATTTTCGTATTCGATGGTGGTCAGGTACTCAAACGCCGTGGTTTCGCCGTCCTCGTCGGTCAACTCCACAATGTTGGTCTCCCATTCCTCTTCCATGATCTCCTCGTGCTCGTGTTTGTCATTTGCCATGATATGGTCCTCCTGTAAAAAATAGACGTCTTTACGTCCTGGGAACAAATGCTGAATCAGTGTACCCTGTTTTCATCCAGCCAGGTCTGCAGGATGATGGCTGCGGCCTCCTGGTCCACCAGGGTTTTCATCTCCGCGATGCTTTTGCCGCGCTCCCGCAGGCGCTCCTGCGCCTCAAAGCTGCTGAGGCGCTCATCCTGCAGGATGACAGCTACGCCCAAATTCTTTAAGACCTCAGTGAAACCCAAAACCTCCTGCGCCTGCTCGCCCAGCTCACCTTCCATGGTGTAGGGCAATCCCATCACGACGGACGCGGCCTGCAATTCTTGCATCAGCCGGGCCACCGCGCGGGCGGTTGGCCCCCAGCCGCTGTGTAAAATCACGCCATGCGGGCGCGCAAACCGGCCGGATTCATCGCTGATTGCGACGCCAAGGCGTACGTTGCCGTAATCCAGCCCTAAATAGCGGGTCAATACCGGGCAGGGTCCACCCGGAAGTAGGAGCGAACCAGCTCCTCCAAGATCTCATCCCGCTCCAGGCGGCAGATCATGCTGCGGGCGTTGTCGTGGCTGGTGATGTAGGTGGGATCACCCGTTAAAACAAAACCGGTTAATTGCGCGACAGGATCATAGCCTTTGGCGGTCAATGCCGCAAAGACATGCTGCAGGATGCTGGCCGCGGCGCGGTTGTCATCCCGGATGGGGGTTAACTTGGTGGTGCCAAAATCTTGTGTCATAAGCATCCCTCCTTGCTTTATTATACAGGAACCGGTCAAAACATCAAGATGAATCAGTCCCGATTCACATTGAATTCACCCAATTCTGACCTGTGCGCCCTTTTCGCGTTTGATGGTATACTGGAAACAACAAGCAAAGGAGCGCAGAAAATGACCCATCGGCTGTATTATGAGGACGCTTTTCAAACCACCTTTGAGGCGACAGTGGAACAAATGAAGCTTGCTGATGGCAAGCCCTGGCTGGCGCTGGACCGGACGCTTTTTTACCCGGAGGGCGGCGGCCAGCCCTATGACACAGGCATCTTGCATACTGAGGATCACCAGTTTGCTGTTTGTGATGTACAGGCGGATGAATCAGGCCTTATCTGGCATCAGGTAGAGGTCTCGGAGAGCGGCAGGCTGCCTGAAGCAGGTGAAGCTGTCAAAGGCCGGATTGACTGGCCGCGCCGCTTTGACCACATGCAGCAGCACACGGGCGAGCACATCATCGCCAACTGCGTTCACCATCTAACAGGCGGCTTCACCCATGGGCTGCATATCGGGCATGAAGTCTGCACGATAGACATCAGCCTGTCGGATGGGCAGACCAGGCTGGATGAGCAGACACTTCTGGACATTGAATCGTTGGCCAACCAAAAGATTGCAGAGGACGGCGCCGTGCGCTGCTATTTCCCGCCAAAGGAATCGCTGGAAACCCTCCCCTTGCGGAAGGACCCCACGGTAAAAGAGAACATCCGCGTGTGCGATATCGGCGGGTTTGAGATGGTGGCCTGCGGCGGCACGCACCTGTCGCGCGCGTCCCAGGTGGGGTTAATCAAGATCCTCTCTGCCCAGCCCGCGCGCGGCAAGCTGCGGCTCTTCTTCCTGTGCGGCCTGCGCGCTACGCGGCACTATGCCATTTGCTACACCGCTGCCAGCAGGGCAGCCAGCCAGCTCAGTGTAAAGGAGGCGGAAGTGCCGGACCGCTTGGCTGAAGTGCTCAAACAGGCAGCAGACACACGCCGCGAATTGGCCGTGATGCGAAGGCGTGAGACGCTTGCTAAGGTACCGGCGCTGCTGGAGGGCGCGCTGGTGCTTGCGGACGGCCGGCGCGTGGTGATCGCTGAACTGGAAGAAAAGGATCACCCCGCGATGGAAGCGCTGGCCCGGGAGCTGGTGGCACAGCGGCGCATCATCGCCCTGCTGTGTGTGCCGGCGCAGGGGCGGCACAACCTGCTCTTTGCGCGCTCGGATGACCTGAGCCTTAACCTGAACGAATTCATCAAATCCATTGGCGCCAAAGGCGGCGGCCGGCCGGAGTTTGTGCGCGGCGCTGCCAATGACAGCCTGCCCTGGGAGGCAGCCAAGGTCATGGCACCGCATTTTTAATTTCACCCGGGAACTTTTTATGCCGCCCGCGCGTCTAAATGATACCAAGAAAAGGAGGACCCTCCCATGAAACATGGATTGACAAAAGCCATCTCCATTTTGCTTACGCTGATGTTGACGGTTGGTTTGATGCTGCCGGGGCTTGCGGCGGCTGATTCAAAGACAAAGGAATTACAACGAGGTGATTTTGGCGAGGACGTCCGAACGATGCAGCGGCGGCTTCAGGAACTGGGCTACTACACCGGCGCGGTGAGCGGCCAGTTTGACGAGGAGACGGAAGCGGCCCTCATGGACTTCCAGCAACAAAACAACCTGCTGGAAAGCGGGATATTGGACGAGATCACCAGAAACCTGCTGTTCTCAGATGCTGCAGAAGCGGCCGATCACCAGTTGGACCAGACGCGGGAGGGCGCCATGGAAGCGCCCACAGGGTACTTCCCCTCATTTGCGCCCTATGCAGACCTTGATTTTAACACCACGGAGTACAGCCATTTTCAAGAGAACCGCTTCCTGTCTGTCCTGACTTCCCCCCTGTCCACCTTCGCGGCGGACGTGGACACCGCCTCCTACGCGCAGCTGCGCAGAATGATTCTATCAGGCGAAAGCATCCCCGTAGACAGTGTGCGCGTTGAGGAGATGCTCAACTACTTCCGCTATGACTACAAGGGGCCTTCGGGTGATGAGCCTTTTGGCGTGACGATGGAGTTGATGCCAACCCCCTGGAACGCGCAGACCCAGCTTATGCTCATTGGCCTGCAGGCGAAGGAGATAAAAAAGGAGGAGCGCCCCGCGCAAAACCTGGTCTTCTTGATTGACATAAGCGGCAGCATGGAATCCCCCAACAAGCTGCCTTTGGCCAAGCGCGCCTTTTTAATGCTGCTGGACGAGTTAAGCCCCCATGACACCATCAGCGTGGTCACCTACGCCTCCGGCGATGAGGTGGTTTTGGAAGGCGTCAAAGCCAGTGAGAAAACCGCGATCATGGCGGCCATCAGCGGCCTGACCTCGGGCGGCTTTACCGCAGGCGCGGCCGGCATCACCACCGCATACGACATCGCAAGAAAGTATTATGTCAAGGACGGCAACAACCGTGTCCTGCTGGCCACAGACGGCGATTTAAACGTGGGCATCACGGATGAGGGCGCCTTAGCCCGCCTGGTGCAGGAGCAAAAGCAGGGCGGCATCTTCTTAAGCGTCCTGGGCTTTGGCATGGGCAACTACAAGGACAACAAGCTGGAGGCGCTGGCCAACCACGGTGACGGCAACTACAGCTACATCGACACCATCTTTGAAGCCAGGAAGGCCCTGGTGGAAGAGATTGGCGCCACCTTCTTCGCGGTGGCAAAGGATGTGAAGCTGCAGGTGGACTTCAACCCGCAGCACATCAAGGGCTACCGCCTGATTGGCTATGAAAACCGCCTGATGAACGCAGAGGATTTCGCGGATGACAGCAAGGACGGCGGTGAGTTGGGCAGCGGCCATCGCTTGACGGTGCTTTACGAACTGGTCCAAGCGGACAGCGAGTTTGATCTTGGCGAAGCCAGCAGCAAGTACCAGGCCGCGCCTGAGGCTGCCAAGGTCAGCCCGGAATGGCTGACCCTGAGTATCCGCGCAAAAGCGCCGGATGGGGACGAGAGCGCGCTGTACACCTATCCCTTGATTTTAGGCGAAGATACCGCCGACACTGCCAACCTGCGCTTCGCGGCGGCCATCGCCCAGGTGGGCATGCTGCTGCGGGACAGCGAGTGGAAGGGGACATCCAGCTACGCAGGCGCGCTTGACCTGCTGCGGGAGGAGGCCGGCGTCACAGGGGACCCCTACAAGGAGGAGTTTCTGTACCTGGTGACGCTGCTGGCGCGGCAGCAACAGGATGGCCAATAAGCCAGAATGAACCATCGGCCCGGGGGTTTCCCCGGGCTTTTGCAAGCTTCGCGCAAAAATAGTCTTTACACAGCCCGAAGATTAGTTTAGCATAGCGGCAGATAAAAACCTGTGAACGGAGGATATGATGGGCGACAACGTGTTTATCTTCGGGCACCCGCTGATTCAGCACAAGGTGTCCTTGCTGCGGAACAAAAACACCTCCATGAAGGACTTCCGGGACCTGGTGGACGAGCTGTCCATGCTGATGGTGTACGAAATCACCAAGGATTTTGAGCTGGTGGAGACGGAGATCGAGACCCCGATGGCCCTCACCAAAACCAAGATTCTGTCCGACCGCAAGGTCTCCCTGGTGCCCATTTTGCGCGCAGGCATCGGCATGGTACACGGCATCCAGCAGCTATTGCCCAATGCAAGGGTGGGTCACATCGGATTGTACCGGGATCATGACACTCATGAGCCGGTGGAGTACTACTGCAAGCTGCCCGTGGACATCGCAGACAGCACCGTTTTTGTGCTGGACCCCATGTTCGCCACAGGCGGCTCCATCGCCGCCGCCCTGAAAATCCTGTACAAGAGGGGCTGCACCGATTTGCGCCTGGTCTGCCTGGTGGCCGCACGCTTTGGCGTGGAGCGCATCGCGCGGGAGTTCCCGGACGTCAAAATCTACTGCGCCGCCTTTGATGAGGAGCTCAACCCCAACGCCTACATCATCCCCGGCCTGGGCGACGCCGGCGACCGGCTGTTTGGGACAAAATAAGCGAATCGCAAAAGCCCTTCGGGGCTTTTTTGATGGCGGCGGAAACATCCTTCCTCGTGATGAAGCCATCGCTTCGGGTATGATGCGTACAAGGAAAACCTGACTCGAAAGGAACTGGCATGAAAAAACTGCTGCTCATTGTCCTCACCCTGGGCCTGGTGGCGGGCCTTTTAACCGCCCAGGCGGGGCAGACGCCCTTTGCAAATGATGTGGCTGCCATCAACAAGGCCGCGGGCAGCGTGCTGATGCTGCTGGTCTACGATGGCGATACAGGCAGTATGTCCAGGACTGGCAGCGGCTTTGTGGCCTTTGACAGCCGCACCCTGGTTACCAGTTACCGCCTGGTGGCGGGGGGCAGCCTGGTGTTGGCAGAGGACGAAGCGGGCCATGCCCATTTTCTGGACCAGGTGATCGCTGCTGACCCAGAAAAAGACCTGGTCATCCTGCGGTTTAAGGGGGACAGCGGCCTTCCTCCCCTGCCCATTCGCCAAAGCGTCTCCCCAGCCAGGGGGGAGCCGGTGCTTATCATCAGCAACCTGGATAATCAGGGCAGCAACAGCCTGCTCAAGGGGGACATCACCAGCCTGAGGACTGTGGAAGGCACCAGCCACATCCATTTTTCTGCCCCCGCTGCCCCTGCCCCGGGGAGCGCTTTGCTCAACCAGGAAGGGCTGCTCATCGGCCTTGTCACCGCGAAAGAAGTAAATAGCCCCACCCAAATGCATGAGGCCCTTGACATCTGGGAGGCAGTAAGCCTGATGCAAGCAGCGGAGGGTAGCCTGACGCCCCTGTCCAAACTGGGCTTTGATGCGCCCGCTGCCCAAGGGGAGCCCCAGGTGGCGGACTATACCATCCGGAACCTCACCGCCCGGGAAGAAACGCCCGGACAGGTGGTTCTCACCTGGGAAAGCGATGCCCCGGAGGGGACAGAATACTATCTCGCCTATGAGGTCAAGGACAACAACAACCACTCCTTCCTGACAACCACAGAAAAAACCACCGCCATCTATCCCCTGGTGCCTGGGGAGGAATACGAGTTTTATGTGAGCCCCAACATCCCAAGCCTCTGGGATGAGCTGAAGCAGAGCACCAGCCTGGCGCTGGCCGCCCCTTTGGCCTTCACCCAGGGGGAAGACCTGCTGCTGTCCCTGGGCCTGTATTTGCAGCTGGAGAACCACCCCTTCCGCAACTACCTGCCAGGCAGCCTGGACAGCATCACGGTGGGGGAGCTGCACCAGGCCCTTCATGACACGGTGCTGAACATGACCTCCGCCATCCGGCTGGCGCAGGACACAGTGCACCCCACCCGGACCGGGTTTTACACCCTCCACACCCCGGCAGGTTATGTGTATATCACCAATTTGTTTGACATCCCCTTTAACCAGAAGCTTCTGGTCAACTACAACCACTCCAACATGGCAGAGCTGCTTTTGGACGTGAAGGAATTTGAAGGCGGCTTTGAGCCGGGCACCTGGGTTTTTGCAGCCTATATGGACGACGGCCTGGTGGGGGAGGTGGAAATTAAGGTGGTGGCAGAGGAGGAACTGCCCTTAAGCCAGGCAGCCCCGGCCCGCCAGCGCCAGCTGTACGACCTGCTCCCGGAGGTGATTCCCCTAAAGGTGGGGGAGGAGGCCTATGTGGGCAGCCCCTTTCGGCCCACCATCAACCCGGACATCATCAATGCGGACCCTCTTCGGGCCATCACCCGCTTCACCCTGGCCTATCTGGGAGAGAGCCGGGACATGATGCCCTTGGATTTTGGGGATTCCGGCCAGCAGCTGACCTATTATACCTATGACCTGCGGGTGGAGCCAGGCGCTTTGGTGAACCCCGGGGAAATCTCCCTGCGCCGCTATGGCCCGGATATTTATTATGTATATGTGGCGGTGTCGGAGATCACCTTTGAGGATGGCACGGTGCTGACCAT
>JAAYFC010000068.1 GCA_012728435.1 Clostridiales bacterium
CATCATAAGGAACAACACCCCTTTGTTTCATGCCTTATTATACCATATAACCCCCAAATTCCCTTGAATTTACTCACTATTCACCAAATAAAAGTCAAAATCCCAGCCGCTCGGAGCCGGGACTTTGTCTTCAGTCTGAGCGCGTCAAGGAATGACGCGCCCCGCTAATGGTTTAACCTTGTTTTTATTGTTTACAGATTCAAATTAAGCAAAGAATGATCGCAAATAATCAGCCGCTTTGCGGATGTCACCTTCCGGATCATCCCCCACCTCGCGCTCGATGGTCAGGAAGCCCTTATAGCCGATGTCCTCCAGTGCTTGCAAATAGCGCTTAAAGTCCACACCGCCCTCACCCAGCGGCACCTCCAAGAAGGAGGGGCTCTCCAGCGACTCCTCATATACAATGCCGTAGACCTTTTCCGGATCGCGGTAGTACAAGCGTTTGCCGTCCTTGGCATGTGTGTGCACGATGTAATCCTTGAGGGTATGCACTGCGGCAACTGGGTCATCCCCTGTTACCATCACCAGATTGGCCGGATCCATGTTGACGGACACACCACGGGAGTTGAGGGAATCCAAAAAGCCTTTTAACACCGCGGAGGTTTCCGGGCCCGTCTCTACCGCGAAGCGCGCCTTTACGCTGTCGGCATACTGGGCCAGCTGGCCGCAGGCTTCCTGCATAATCTGATAGCGCGGGTGGGTGCTGTCCTCTGGCACCACGCCAATATGGGTTGTGACAATGCCGCACTCCCATTCAAGAGATAAATCCACAATTCGTTTTGACTGCTCAATCAGCTCCGGATTCTTTTCCGGGTTCCCAAAGCCATGACCCAGATCCCCGCATAAAGCGGAGACAACAAGCCCCTTGTCTTTGACTTGTTTCAAAAACTCTTTGCGCTGTTTTTCGTTTAGGTTTTGTGGGGCCAATTCCCCCATGGTGGTATATACCTGTATACCCTGAGCACCCAAATCATGGGCCTTCCCCAGCGCCTCCGTGATGGGCAGGCGGAAGGATTCCAGCATGACACCTATTGGAAATTTACGCATACTTTTGCTCCTTTTTCTTTCATTATATCACAAGCAGAAATGCATCATGCGCAGCACCTCATACCAGTCATCTGCTTCAAAGCGCAGAGTATGCGCGTCCATGCGTTTCATTCCAGGATAAAAACCGGACTTATATGCCTTCGCATGCTGACAGAAGCGTACATCCAGGCGGAAGCTTTCTGGCAGCTTCAGCGCAAACTCCTCCCGCGGTGCTAAGCAGGCGGCCTTGACCGCTTCCTTGATCTGTGTGACAGCTTTGTCCGGATGGATGCTGAGGACGAGGTTGCCGGTTCCCCGGTTGACCTCCACCGTTTTTATGCCGGGGATTAAAGCTTTCATCTTGCCACAAATGCCGACATCCCCAGACATCGCGATGACGGGAACCTGATGTTTAGCAGCAGTGTAGGCATTAATTTGTCCTTCGCTTAACGGCTCACCATTCAGAGATATCCAAGAGATCCCCGTGCTCATGGTATGCGCAAGCGGCGTCTCACCGCTGCCGGCAGCGTCATGATATCCCGTGAAAACCGCGCCATGGTAGGAATCATCCAAGCCGGTCATCATTGACAGCGGATCGTCTCCCCAGCCGCGCATCAGCTGCACCTGCTTGGGTAAAAAGGACCAGTCGATGTTGCGCGCGCTGTCGTGGGCATCCCGTACCAGGACAAAATCCATACCCCCTTCCAAAGCACCCTCGCAAGCCGCGCCAACCTCACGGCTCATACGCTCGGCAAACTTGTCATAGTCCTGCTTCCCCTTGGTTACCTCGTTCCAGGCTCCTGCCCCGCAGGTCCCTTCCATGTCAGCAGAGATAAACAGCTTTTTCAAACAGATGCCCTCCCTTTTCGCCATGAGCCTTCAAGTAAAATAGGTTCATCCCACACTTTGATTGGAAGCGGTTCACCTGACACCAAGGTGAGGCGGACGCCGTCCTCCCCCATTTCAAAGCGGATTACACGGTGACGGTATTCAAAGCGGAAGGAGTAGGAGACCCAATCAGCAGGAAGGAACGGATGAAAAGATAAGCCCTCCTGGGTCCGCATGCCGGCGAAGCCCTGCGCGATGACCAGCCAGGAACCGGACATGCTGGTAACATGCAGACCATCCTCCGTATCGTTGTTGATGTTGTCCAGATCCAGCCTTGCGGTGCGGTGGTAAAACCAAACCGCCTTATCGTGATAGCCCAACTCGGCTGCCAAAATAGCGTGCACGCAAGGTGAAAGCGAGGACTCGTGCACCGTCATGGGCTCGTAGAAATCGAAATTCCGTTTTTTTGTTCCAAGGTCATACAGGTGCCCTAAGAAGTACATGCCCTGCAAAACATCCGCTTGCTTGATGAAGCAGGAACGCAGGATGCGGTCCCAACTCCAGTTCTGATTTAGTGGTCTGTCTTCTTTTTTGATATCGGATACAGGCATCAACTCCTTGTCCAGGAAGGTATCGTGCTGCACAAAGATTCCCCGCTCCGAATCGACAGGATAATACATATGATCCGCAATCTCGCGCATCCACTTGCGCTCATCCTCCCCGATTTTAAGCCCCCGCTTTCTGTGTTCGGGCGCTTGAATATATGTATCAAGGAAGAAATCCAGGCACCAGGCAGCGATGCGGTTGGTGTACCAGTTGTTGTTGACATTGTTTTCATACTCATTAGGCCCGGTTACGCCGTGCATCATAAAGCTTTCAGTTCGTTTGTTGTAATGCACACGCCCCGCCCAGAAACGAGCGATGCCCAGCAGCACCTCCAAACCTTCCTGGTATAAATAGCTTGTGTCGCCCGTAAAGCTGGTGTAGTTATAAATAGCGTGCGCGATGGCACCATTCCTGTGCAGCTCCATAAAGGTGATTTCCCATTCGTTATGGCACTCGTAGCCATTGAAGGTCACCATGGGGTACAGTGCACCGGGCAAGCCCTGCTGCGCGGCGTTGTGGTAAGCACCTGGCAGCTGTTGGTGGCGGTAGTGCAGCAGCTGCCGTGCAACCTGCTCACCGGCTGTTGCCATATAAACCGGGAAGCAATACGCCTCTGTATCCCAGTAGGTAGCACCACCGTATTTCTCGCCTGTGAAGCCTTTGGGGCCGATATTGAGCCTGGCGTCATCACCCGTATAGGTGCACAGCAGGTGGAAGAGGTTGAAACGAATGCCCTGCTGGGCTGCGTCATCGCCCTGGATGGTCACGTCTGCGCGCTCCCACTTATTCGCCCAGGCAGCAACATGATGCATCTTGAGGGCTTCGTAGCCAAGGCGCGCAGCATCCCGCGCTTTGTTAGAAGCGATGCTGATAAGCTGGTCCCCTTGATAATCCCGGTCCGTCGCAACAGCAATGATTTTATCAAGCGCGGCACCCTCGCCAGCCTTCACTCTTTTTACAAATTCTGATTGTACTAAGGCTTCTGTGGCAGACTGCTCCGTCAGTTCCATGTCTGTCTTAATCTCATAGGCACCAGCAACAGCAAAGCGGGGCGTACCAAAGGGATTTTCCTTGGTCTTGCTCAGCAGATAGCCGCCTGGATTATCATCCTTGACCCCGGTGTCCATTTGATCCCAGAAGCTTTCCTCGTAGTTGCTGTCCTCATTGTGCACATCCCCGTCTAAAAAAGCTGATATTCGAACGGTGGCATCATAGGAGGGGATCACCTTGTACCGCAGCGCGATGCAGGCAGTGTCCGCCATGGAGACAAAGCGTTCGGCGATAATCTCCACCTCGCCTTTTTGGGTCTTTACACACATGTTGCGCAGCAGGATACCAGATTGCATATCTAGCTCGCGGTGAAACCTGATAACCTCCAAAATTGCCGCGTCAATTTGGACATCATCCACCCATACTTCCAGGCCGATCAGATTCATCGCATTGATGACTTTGCCAAAGTACTGTGGGTAGCCATTCTTCCACCAACCAACGCGGGTTTTGTCCGGGAACCAAACACCGCCCAAGTACATGCCCTGGTGATGATCCCCGCTGTAATGCTCCTCAAAATTGCCCCGCATACCCATGATGCCATTGCCAAGGGACATCAAACTTTCGGCGAAACGTTGCTCCTTTAGTGTAAACCGCGTCTGGATGACCTTCCAGGGATGGATGGAAAAGCTTGAATGCATCATGATGCTCCTTTACAGTTCGCGCCTGGAAAAGGCGAAAAGCGAGGCCAGCATGAAAAGGAGGGATGCGCTTAGCGCGATGAGTGCGAGATGCAAACCCCCGCTGCCCGACGCCAATTTAAATCCATCAAATAAAGACCAAATGGTGATATAGCGCAAATAGCTGGTCCAGCCGGGCAAACGGGATAACAGCAAAAACAGCAACATAAAAAAGGCGATCAATCGGCTTTTGCGCTTCATTCGCAGCTCATCCACTGATGTTTGTGAAACCAAGATGCAAACAGCAGTCCACAAAATGGCAACTGCCCCAAAACCCAGCAGGATGCGCGACAAGGCCAGCACATCCGCCTCCTTGAAAAACACCAGCACCATCGCCAACTGACCTATAAACACGGCAGATATAAGCAATACAATGCCCAATAGCTGCACCCAGAAATGTGTAAGCAGGATGGCAAACCTGCGGTGCCTGGATGTTATCAGCATTGCCATGCGCCCATCGTCCATGGGCCGGGACAGCATTCTGCGTGTAGTGGAAATGCCGAAACCGCTAAAAAACAGGGGCATGATAAAGCCATACAAATAGCTGAGGGTGAAGGTGGGCAGGTTGCTCTCGCCAATAAAACCAAAAAAGGAGAACAATTCCGGCATCTCTCCCCGTACGTATTGCAGGCTGCCAAGCGGCGCAGGCAAGTATAGCAGAACAGAGACCACGCCAAGCAACAGCGCAAGAAACATCCACGCTAACAGTCGCTTGGTATTAAACTTAAGGAAAAACAAGGAAGCAATCATAACAACTCATCCCCATAAAAGCGCAAGAAACCTTCCTCCGCATCCTCGCGTCCCCCAATCAAATCAACCACCTCATAGCGTGCCAAGGTGCGCAGCAGGGGCTGCGGGCTGGCGGGAATGGCAACCAAGGCGCGGGAACCAATCAGCTCCACACCGCTTTCCCACTCGCTGGCAAAGGCAGCCGCCTCTGTCGGCGACTGAAAGGTGATGTGGTAGACCTTTTGCCGGGTAAGGCTAAGGGACGCTATTGGCTGGGTCACAACCAGACGGCCGCGCCTGATAATGGCCACATGGGTACAGGTTCGCCGAACCTCCTCCAAGACATGGGAGGTCATCAAGATTGCGGCATCACGGCCGCGGATTTCCGCCAGCACGTCAACCAGCGCGTTTTTGGCCATGATGGATAAACCGTTCATCGGCTCATCAAGCAGGAAAACATCCGCATCCATAGACAGCGCGGTTAACAAGCCCAGTTTCTTGCGATCCTCATGGGTCATTTTGGCGCACCGGCCGGTTAATGAAACATCCATCTTCTCGCTTAAATCGCGCGCCTTTTGTGGGTTAAAGAGGCCGTGATACTGCGCGAAAAACTGGAGGTATTCCTCCCCCGTCAACCCTGGTTCCAGCGCGGGTGAAGCCGGCGCATACACCGCTTTTTTAAATATCTGGTGCCGCTTGGACCAGCAGTCAAGGCCAAAGATGCTGGCTGAACCTTCATCCGCCGCCAACTGGCCAGAAAGAACGCGCAGCAAGACGGACTTGCCCGCGCCCGCAGGACCCAGCAAACCGAGGGATTCACCGCCTTTGACATGCAAGCTGATGTCAAAGACGCCGTCCTCGTCAAACTCACGGGTTATGTTCTCACACCGAATCAATCGGAACTCCTTTATCTGCCTTTGTTTGTTCTTTTTTCGCTACATAGTCCGCGGTCAAATGGAATAAAACCGCGGTAAAGGGAATAAACAGGAGCATGCCCGGGATGCCCAGAATACCGCCGCCCACCGTCACAGCCACCAGCACCCAGATGGAAGGAATATCGATAGCAGTGGACATGATACGCGGGTAGATGACAGAGCCTGCCAACTGCTGCACAACAAAGAAGGCCAAAAGGAACCAAAGCGTTTGCCCGGGGTCTTCCGTCAACACCAGCAATGTACCCAGGATGCCGGATATGAAAGGACCAAAGACAGGGATAAACGCTGCCACAAAGGTAATCAGTCCAATCAACACGGCATATGGGAAGGCGAAAACCATCAACACAAGCACTGTCATGATGGAGGAAATGAAAGCCTGCAGCAATTGGCCAGAGAGAAAGTTGGAATAGGCTTTTTTCAGCATGTCAAGCACCTTGAGGGTCACCCTGCTGATGCTCTCTGGGAATGCCGCGTTAATCAGGCGCGTAACCTGTTCCTTGACCTGCTCCTTGCTAAACAGCAGATAGATTGCAAACACCAATCCCACAATAATATTGAGCAGCTGCTGTGCGACGGAAATAACCATGCCGGAGGAGTAGCTTAACCCGCCAATCAGGAATTGATAAGCCTGCTGAAAGAGGCTGCGCACATCTTTTTCATCCGTCTCAATTAAGCCCAGGGCCTCGCGGATGTTGGTATTGCGCTCCACCAGCCATTGCTCCAGCTCCTTTAGCAGCCCGGGTATACCGCTGATTAAGCGGTTCACCGCCGCGACAATCTCGGGGATGATGACAATCATAAGCAGGGCGATGATGACGGAAACAATCAGCACGGACAAGGTCAGAGAGATTGCGCGCCGTGCCTTTTTCATGGACGAGGTGCGGTCCATCCACACAAAAGCCTGGTCCAGTCTGCGCATGGGCAGGTTAATCACCAGTGCCATAAAAAGCCCAAGGATGAAGGGCGAGATGATTGCGATAAAGGCTTGCAGCAGTGTGACGATGGCATCAAAGCGGTAGAGGGCGAAGCCAAAGAGCATCAGACCAATGACAGGGGGAATCCAGCGCCGTTTGTTTTGCAGCATCTATTTGCTCCCCCTTTCAGATTGATTTGATTGAAGTATATCAGCAGGGTTTCACGAACACAAGAAAATCAAACTATCTGCCGTACAAGGTGCCCCAGGCAGCCTCACTCTGGGCGCTTTTTAGTACAACTGCTTGGGTGACCTTCGCCGCGTTGATTAAACGTCATCGGGGATGTGTGGCGTCATCATGTCCGCCTTAATTCGAAATTGCTTCGTCAAACTTAATATTAGAAGGTTTGAAATTTATCTTTTTCACAAAGGCCGCGGCTTCCGTCGCGCCATCCACGCGGTCCATCCCGCTGTCCTCCCATTCCACTGAAAGAGGGCCATCATAGCCATGCGCGTTGAGCACGCGGATAATCTCTTCAAAATTGACATGGCCATGGCCTAAAGAGCGGAAGTTCCAACCGCGGCGCAAATCCCCAAAGTCGATATGGGAGCCCAGAATGCCGCTGCGGCCGTCCAGATGAACCGCAACATCCTTCATGTGCACATGGTATACCCGGTCGATAAAATCATTCAGGAACAGGTGCGGTGTCACACCCTGCCACAGCAGGTGGCTGGGGTCAAAATTCAGGCCAAACTCCGGCCATTCTTTAAACATGCCCAACAGTTTCTGGGTGGAGTAATAATCAAAGGCAATCTCGCCCGGATGGACTTCCAGCGCAAATTTGACGCCCTGTTTGCGGTACTCCGCCATGATGGGCGTCCATAGCTCCACAATCTCCCTAAAACCATCCTCCACCATGAAAACAGTGGTCTGCGGAAAGGAGTAGATATATTTCCAGATTGGGCTGCCTGTAAAGCCGGTGACTACAGAAACACCCATCATCTTCGCCACTTGAGCGGATTTTTTCATCTGGTCTATCGCCCATGCCCTGATCGCCTCAGGTTGGTTTGCCAGTTGCGCAGGCGCGAAATTATTCAACCGCACATCCGGCGCGTCTCCCACACACTGACCAATGATGTGCGTCGCGATTGCCTTACAAACCAGGCCATGCTGTTCCAATGTGTCTTTTACCCAGGGGATGTAAGTTGCTTCATTAAGCGCGCGGTCGATGCTCAGGTTGTTGCCCCAGCAGGCCAATTCCAAGCCGTCATAGCCCATCTGTTTGGCAAGCGGACACAATTCATCCAAGGTTAAATCCGCCCATTGCGCAGTGCACAGCGTTACCGGCCTTTTATCCATAGTACCCTCCTTGTGTATCCAAAACGTTTGTGTCTGGTATGTTGATTGTCGAAATCCACTTGACTTTAATTTTAACGATACCTCGGGTCTTGTCAAGATAAGCTGAACAGGAGCTTTGTGGTTTGGGGGGCAAGGTGTCACAAGGCACTTATTAGTTGTAAATTAGCTTGACAGCCTGGCTGTGGGGTGTATAATAAATCTAAGGTCAAAGATGGTCAGTCTTTGGTCTGTGAAATGGAGGTAGCTTGGTATGAGCCAGATTAGATACACACAAAAAAGCATAGAAACCATCCAGAACGCGCAGCGTTTGGCGGGTGAATACGCCAACCAGACGCTGGAACAGGCGCATCTGTTGGCCGCGCTGACGGAGGATGAAAATGGCCTGATCCCCCAACTTTTGTCCAGGATGGGCAAACAATTCCAAGGGGTCAAGCAAAATGCCCTGGATGAGGTGGAGCGCTTGCCCCGTGTACGCGGCAGTGTACGCGAGGAGGGCAAGACCTATGTCTCCCAGGAAATGGACCGCGCGCTGCGTGAAGCCAATGAGGCATCCGAGCTGATGCGGGATGAGTATATCTCCGTTGAGCACCTGTTTTTGGGGCTACTTCGCGCGCCAGACACTGCGATAAAGGCGCTGTTGAACCGGTTTCAGATCAAGGAAGATGATTTTCTGAAAGCGCTGTCAGAGGTTCGGGGCGCTGCCAGGGTCACGAACGATACGCCGGAAGACAGTTATGACGCGTTGAGCAAGTATGGTACGGATCTGACCTTGCTTGCTCAAAACCAGAAACTGGATCCCGTTATTGGCCGGGACAGCGAGATCCGCGATGTGATCCGCATCTTAAGTCGTAAGACAAAGAACAATCCCGTGCTCATCGGTGAGCCCGGCGTTGGCAAAACAGCCATCGCGGAAGGGCTGGCGCAGCGCATTGTCCAGGGCGATGTACCGGACAATCTTAAAAACCGCACCATTTTTTCCCTGGACATGGGAGCCCTGATTGCTGGCGCCAAATTCCGTGGTGAGTTTGAGGAGCGTTTAAAAGCCGTTTTAGCCGAGGTAAAGCAAGCAGATGGGCAGATTTTGCTGTTCATTGACGAATTGCACAACATCGTCGGCGCCGGCAAGGCCGATGGCGCAATGGACGCCGGCAACTTGTTAAAGCCCATGCTGGCCCGGGGTGAACTGCACTGTATTGGCGCAACCACACTGGATGAATACCGCCAGCACATCGAAAAGGACGCGGCGCTGGAGCGACGGTTCCAGCCGGTTTTGGTAGAGGAACCCACAGTGGAGGACACCATTTCTATTTTGCGGGGACTGCAGGAACGTTACGAGGTGTTCCATGGTGTCAAGATCCAGGACGGCGCGTTGATTGCCGCTGCTACGCTATCGCACCGTTATATTTCCGACCGCTTCTTGCCTGACAAGGCCATTGACCTGGTGGATGAAGCCTGCGCCATGATTCGCACGGAAATGGACTCCATGCCGCAGGAGTTGGACGAGGTGCGCAGGAAGATTATGCAGCTGGAAATTGAAGAAGCTGCACTAAAAAAAGAGACCGATCGTTTATCCAAAACCAGGCTGACGGACTTGCAGGAAGAGCTGGCCGAGCAGCGGGACACCTTTGCCCAGATGCGAGCAAAATGGGAAAACGAGAAAGTGGAGATTGGTAAGACACAGAAGCTCCGTGAGGAGATTGAGCAGGTAAACGCCCGCATTGCCCAGGCGGAGCGCAGCTATGACCTCAACACCGCTGCCCAATTGAAGTACGGCGACCTGCCCAAGCTGCAGGCAGAGCTTACAAAGCTTGAAGAGCAGGAAAGCGAGCAGGCCAAAGCCATTTATTTGCGTGACAGGGTGACCGAGGATGAGATTGCGCGGATCGTTGGCCGGTGGACAGGCATCCCTGTGAGCAAACTGCTGGAAAGCGACCGGGAAAAGCTGTTAACCTTGCCCGCAAGTTTGCACAAGCGTGTTGTTGGCCAGGAGGAAGCCATCCAATTAATCTCTGACGCCATCCTGCGCTCACGCGCCGGTATCTCTGATGAAGCGCGCCCGATAGGATCCTTTTTGTTCCTGGGCCCTACTGGTGTGGGTAAGACTGAGCTGGCGAAAGCCTTGGCAGAGAACCTGTTTGATGATGAGAAGATGCTGATTCGCATTGATATGAGCGAGTACATGGAAAAATTCTCCGTCTCCCGCTTAATCGGCGCACCGCCTGGATATGTTGGGTACGAAGAAGGCGGACAACTGACTGAAGCGGTTCGCCGCAAGCCCTACTCCGTTATCCTGTTTGACGAGTTGGAGAAAGCGCATCCGGATGTGTTCAATGTGCTGCTGCAGATTTTGGATGACGGCCGGGTGACAGACAGCCAGGGACGGACGGTTGACTTTAAAAACACCATCCTGATTATGACCAGCAACCTGGGATCCTCATTGATTTTGGAGAACATCTCGGAGGATGGCAAACTGGGCGATGGCGTGAAAGAGGGGGTACGCACCCTGCTTCGAGGCCACTTCCGGCCGGAATTCCTTAACCGGATAGATGAGACCGTGTTTTTCACTACGCTTACGCGCGAACAGATCCGTCAGATTATTGGTCTGCAAATTGCGCGGTTGAAAGAGCGGCTGGCCGAAAAAGAGCTGGAACTGGAGTTGACCATTGCCGCGGAGGACCGTCTGATGGCGCTTGGCTACGACCCGGTCTACGGCGCAAGGCCAATGAAGCGGCTCATCCAAAGCCAGGTGGAAACCAGCATTGCGCGCGCGGTGATTGAGGGCAAAGCAGCCGCCGGCGACAAGCTGGTAGTAGACGCGGATACACGGGATGGATTTGAGATTCTTGTAAAAGAGAAAGCGGCGACAAACTAAAACAATCTGAGATATTTTGCGCAGTGGGTGGTCACCCACTGTGCTTTTTATATGCCAAACAGCGAAAGGAGCAGCGGTGTAAAAACTGTAGTCAACACCCCCGCAACGCCGATGGCCAGGGAGCTCATCGCCCCCTCCTCCTCCCCCATTTCCAATGCTCTGCGGGTACCCAGCGCGTGCGAGGAAGTGCCCAGTCCAATGCCTTTGGCGACAGGGCTGGTGATATTCAACAGCTGATACACCTTGGTCGCAACCATGTAGCCGAAGATGCCCGCGATATTGACAAAGGTGACCGTCATGGAAACATCCCCGCCCTGTATCTGCGACAGATTCATCGAGATTGCGCTAGTCGTCCCCTTGGGCGCCATGGACACAATGACCTCGCGGCTTAGGCCAAACAGTTGGCTGAGTAAAATGCCGCTGGAGATAGAGACGACTACACCCACGCTGATGCCAGCCAGGATGGGCAGCGCGTTGGCCTTAAGCTTGTCAAACTGCTTATACAAAGGGACAGCCAAGGCGACAATCATGGGGCCCAAGAAGAAAGAAAGGATGGAGGCGCCTTTGTGGTAATGCTCATAAGGGATGCCCGTTAACATCAAGATGGCAATGATGCTGAATATGGAAAACAACACTGGGTTTAGCAGGGAGGTCTTCGTACCCCTGAAGATAAACTGGTAAAACAGCATCACCGCGATGGTGAGCGTAAAACCAAAAAGGGGACTTGAGGTGATGAGGTTCAGGCTCATTTGTTAATTGTCCTTCCCTGTTTTGGTTTCAGTCTCTTTGAAAAATGCTGCGTAACCAATGATGAAGAAACCATGGTTAGTAAGGTGGACAGCACCGCGATAATCAACACCTGTGCGACAATACCCTCAAATTTATGAAAGCTGTTCATCAACTTAACGCCGTCTGGCAGGATAAACAATAACATGAAAGCAATTAACAGGCTGGCCGCCGGCTCCACAGTGGCCAGCTTCACGCGCCCTGTCAAAAGCAGAATCAACAGCATCAGCATGCCCAGCACCGAACCCGGTATGGGCAGCCCGCTTGCCATAATGATGATGTTTCCCGCAAGATTGCACAGCAAGATGATTAAGAATCCTTTTAAACGCTCCATTTGATGCCCTTTCAGTTCTTTAGGAGAACAGCGTGCCCAGGAAATAAGCCGTTTGCTTGCGCCACCAGTCCCAGTCGTGGTTGACATCCTTCCCCCAGAAGTCAACCCAGGCATTGATTCCCTTCTCGCGCAGCGCGCGTTCAAGCAGTCGCAGCGAGCGCAGCATCTCCTCCTCCCATGCCCCTTGGCCGCAGCAGAGAATCATCGTGCTGTCATTATACTGCCTGATAAAGGGATGGTTCTTTGGCATACCCTGGATGCTGTGCAGCGGTGAGTTAAGGTACACCAAGTCATCCATGTAGCCATAAAGGAGCCAGCGCGCGTCATAAGCACCCGACAGCGCGATGACAGTGCCAAACAGATTCGGGAAGCGAAACAGGGCGTTTGCCGCGTGAAAGCCGCCCAGGCTACAGCCGGTTGTCGCCAACCTGCCCTGATACCCGCAATCGCGGTAGATGAAGGGGACAAATTCCTGGGTGATATGGCGCATCCAGGCTTCCTGGCGCAGCATGCGCTCCCTGGGCGGGCGGGTGAACGCCGACCACGTTTGATCATCCAGGCTGTCAACACAGTACAGGCGCAGTTTTCCCTGGTTCATCCAAGGTCTGAATACTTCCACCATACCAAAGCCGGCATAGTCGTGGCATTTGCCATTTTGCGACGGGAACACTAAAAAAGGCAATCCCGCGTCGCCGTACATCATGACACCCATCTCCTGCCCTAAGATATTGCTGTAAAATGGGGTGTATCGACCGCTCATGCCAGCCTCTTGCAGGTGTAGTCTACAAAGGCATCCACTTCATCCTTATTGATGCACTTGGCCAGGTAAATGGTGTTGCCCATCGCGCCGGAAAGCGCTTCCGGCATCCGGTCGGTATACATGATGCGGTGGCCCCAGTCATGAAGCACCTCCTCATGGTCATGTACGTAGGCGCGCACATCCTGCCGACCTACAAACACGCAGTAAAAAGTCCTCCGGTCTTTCTGTAAAAAAACGCGGTCATGTAAGACCATGTCCGCCCACAAGCGAAAAATGTCCACACTGCCCGCGTAATTAATCATGTCCGGAGTAAAGCCGCCGGAAGGCCGCATATTCACTTCAAGTCCCACAATATCCCCCGTTTTTCCCAATCCCTCCTGGTCACGGGTCAAACGAAAATACTCAAAGTGAATCAAACGGCCTTTAACACCAAAGGCAGCAACCGTTCGCCTGCCCGCGTCACGGATATCGTCTGCCACCTCCGGCACAATCATGTAGATGGACTCCAGCTTCTCATTCACGATGTCCATGACAGACACCTTGGTAATATTGCCGGTTTCGTACAGCGGCTGGCCATGTTGCCCGATCAACGCGTCATAGGAGCATATTTCTCCATACACATACTGCTCAATGATATAAGATGTCAGCGGCAGCTTGGCGAAAAACGCGCGCAGATCACCCTCATCCCGCAGGCGATAGGTGTCATTCGCACCAACACCAACGTCAGGTTTAGCCACCAAAGGATAGCCATACTTGCGAGCAAAAGCCAGCGTGTCATCCAAATTTTCCGCCATAATATAAGGCGATGTTTTGATCCCTGCTTTTTGATACATCGCTTTCATGGCGGATTTCCGTTTATAGCCTTCCATGACCGATAGCTGCGGGCCTGTCCTCACGTTGAACATGGTGCGCAGCCAGGCATCCTGTGCCAGCCAATGCTCGTTGTTGGACTCAATCCAATCAATGGCACCATGATGATGGATAAACCAGCCTAACGCGCGCAAAATAGCATTGCCATCCTCCAGACTGTGGACCTGATAGTAATCTGACAAGGAATCGCGCAAACCCGGCACAAGCTGCTCATAAGGAGTGTCCGCGATGCCCAGCACAGTGATCCCATTTTCCTTTAAGGCCGCACAGAAACGCCAATAGTGGGACGGAAACTGCGGTGAAATAAATACAAAGTTCATGTCTGCCCTCACAAGGTCTAATCAGGAAAAGAACCGCTTTCCTTTGGCTGAGAATATCACGCGACTTTTAAAGCGTCAAACTTCTGTATACAAAATGTGCAGGGTTAACTGTATGAAACATGTATTGATTGAAGGAACAAAGGCCGGGTTTTTCATTGTCAGCCTTTCCTGCCTCATGGTATAATACGCGCAGTCACAAGGAGGGTCGCATGCAAAAGGAAAACGAGCGCATCTGGAATTTGCCCAATGCCTTAACGATGCTTCGTCTGCTTCTGATTCCTGTTTTTATTGTGCTTATATGTCAGGACTACATGATGCCAGCCCTGGCGGTTTTTGTCTTTGCCAGCCTGACTGATATTTTAGACGGTTGGATTGCGCGCAGATATGAGCTGATTACCAATTTTGGCAAGCTGTTTGACCCGCTGGCGGACAAGCTGATGGTGATGTCTGTGATGACCATGATGGTCATAAAAGGCATCGTACCGCTTGTTGCCATTATCATACTGGTGTCCAAGGAACTGTTTATCCTGATTGGAAGCTATTTCCTCATGCGAAAGAATGTAATCGTCTACTCCTTCACCATCGGAAAGATTGCGCAATTTACCACAGTTGCAGGCTTGATTCTGTGCTTTTATCATCAGAGTTTTGCAAAGATCGGGACACCGGTGCACCTGATTGTGCTGTGGGTTGGTGTGGCTTTGGCAATTGTTTCCATGTTTTATTATGGCTTTACAAACGGGCCGAAACTGTTTGTGGATTACGACACCACATCAAAAAAGGATTTGGAGGGTTAAAATGCTTGAACACAATCTGCGCGAAGGCCTGACGTTTGATGATGTGCTGCTGGTGCCCCGCAAAAGCGCGGTGCTACCCAGGGATGTTGATCTGTCTGTCCAGCTGTCAAAGAAGATCAAGTTGAACATCCCCCTGCTGTCCGCCGCGATGGACACCGTGACGGATTCGCGCATGGGTATCGCGCTGGCGCGTGAAGGCGGTTTGGGCATCATCCATAAAAACATGACGATGGACCAGCAAGCCAGTCACGTGGACAAGGTCAAACGCAGCGAGCACGGTGTCATCACTGACCCCTTCTTCCTGTCCCCTCACCACCGGGTATCTGATGCCAAGGCCCTGATGGCCCGCTACCGGATTTCCGGTGTGCCCATCACCGATGAACAGGGCATCCTTGTGGGCATCCTCACCAACCGTGACCTGCGTTTTGAGGAGGATGACACCAAATTCACCGGCGAGGTGATGACCAGCAAAAACCTGGTGACCGCACCGGTAGGGACCACCCTGGAGGAGGCCAAGAAGATTTTGGCCATCCACCGCATCGAGAAGCTGCCTCTGGTGGATGAGGGCTTTCACCTGAGGGGTCTGATCACCATCAAAGACATTGAAAAGAACATCAAATACCCCAACTCTGCCAAGGATGCAAACGGCCGCCTGCTGTGTGCCGCTGCCCTGGGGGTGAACAAGGAAACACTGGAGCGGGCCCGCGTGCTGGTGGAGCAGAAGGTAGATGTGCTATCCCTTGATACCGCGCACGGGCATAGCGAAGGTGTCTTAAAAATGGTGGAGCAGCTGCGTGCGGCCTATCCTGATATCACGCTGATTGCCGGCAATGTAGCTACAGCTGCCGCGACAAGGGATTTAATCTTGGCTGGCGCTGATATTGTCAAGGTTGGCATCGGCCCCGGATCCATCTGCACCACAAGGGTGGTGGCAGGTACTGGCGTGCCCCAGATGACCGCCATTGCCGACTGCGCCCAGGAGGCGGACAAGCACAGCGTCACCGTCATCGCTGACGGTGGTATCAAGTACACAGGGGACATCGCCAAGGCCCTTGGGGCTGGCGCCAGCGCTGTGATGCTGGGCAGCCTCTTTGCCGGCACCGAGGAAAGCCCTGGCGCCACGGAAATCTATCAGGGGCGCTCGTTTAAGGTCTATCGGGGCATGGGCTCCTTGGGGGCCATGGAACAGGCACACGGCTCTGCCGACCGCTATTTTCAGGAGGACCAGAAAAAGCTGGTCCCCGAAGGGGTGGAGGGCCGTGTGCCCTACAAAGGCACCCTGGCGGACACCGTTTACCAGATGGTGGGCGGCTTGCGCAGCGCCATGGGTTATTGCGGCACTGCCACCATTGAGGATTTACGCAAGCATGCCGAGTTTGTCCGCATCACTGGCGCCGGCCTCACCGAAAGCCACCCCCATGACATCTTCATCACCAAGGAAGCGCCCAATTATTACCGTATGAACGACTGACATTGATTTGACGCTAAAATCCCGGGAAAACTCCCCGGGATTTTGTTTATGTTGAATAATCATTCAGCTGTGAACGCAGAAACAACTCCCAGGTGCTCAATTACATCTGTAGTTAAAGGGGACAGCAGGCCTAACTGTGCCGCAGCAGATTCCCCTGCCATACCATGCCAAAGGCAGGCGGTCTGTACTGCGTGGAACAAACCCCGTTTTGGTTCCTGGGCAATCAAAGAGGCGATGATACCAGCCAGGGCATCCCCGCTGCCGCCTTTGGCAAGGGCGGGCGAGCCGACCAAGTTGAAGGCGGTTTCATGTGCCGACTGGATGAGGCTGACATCCCCCTTCAGCAGAACTACGCCACCATAGGTAGTCTGCAGCTGCTTTGCTGCATTCAAAGGAGAATGCGTCAGTTCATCAACCGACATGTTCATGAGCCGCGCAGCCTCGCCTGGATGCGGCGTTATGACAGCGTAGTTTCCAAGGTTTATGGGGGTTTTTGCCAGCAGGTTAAGGGCGTCCGCGTCCCACACGCTGGGCAGTTCCGGCGACCAGAGCGCTAAAATATTGTCCCAAACTCCTTTTGACTGACCAAGGCCGCACCCCACCGCAAACACATCATACCTTGGTCTGTTTTTAACCGCTTCCTCAATTGGTATACACATAGCGTTGGGTGCAAGTGTCTGCAGGATGGGGATAATCTCCTTCTCACAGGCGATGGTTAAAAGCCCAGCTCCTGCGCGCAGGCTGGCCAAAGCCGCCTGGGCAGCCATGCCGGCAGCGCCTGCCATGCCCAGCGAACCCATGTACATCAGGACCCGTCCATTGTCTCCCTTGTGCGCATTTGCCGCACGCCTGGGCAAGCTGGCTTTCAAATCCTCTTCTTCCAGTGCAGTCAAAAGACACTCAGAAGCCAGGACCGAATAAGCCTGTTTTGGCAATCCGATTGGCACGAGCGATACTTTGCCGATTCTATTTTTATCTTTCGTTATACAATGGCCCGTTTTCAAATGGCCCAGTACAATTGTAAAATCAGCACAAAATGTATCCCGACTTTGCTGACCGGTTTCGCTGTCAAGACCACTGGGCACATCGATTGCGATGCGGGTAATGCCCCACTGATTCACTGTTTCCAGCAGACTTGCCGCTGATTGTGGTAATTGCCCATGAAAACCGGTGCCAAACAGGGCATCAATCACAGCATCGAAGGAATGCTCCTCCATTTCTTCCTTGTTTAACACTGGGATACCCAAAGCTTGTACATAGGCATTATTGGTTCGGGCATCAGGCGTTTTCGCTTCATCCAGCTGGATGATACACGGTTTCCCGCCCTTTTGCTGGCAAAGCCTGGCCATTGCCAGCCCGTCTCCGCCATTGTTCCCCGTGCCAATCAAAAAAAGAAGGTTTTTTCCTTTGGCACCTTTCAGAACCTCCTCCACCACTAAAAAGGCTTCTCTTGCCGCGTTTTCCATCACAAGCAGACTGGGTACACCCAGGCTGAAAGCATGCTGCTCAAGTCTGTTCATCTGCTGTGGTGTCAGGATGGTTAGCATCTAATCCCCTTCTAAAACCGCGAAAGCCATAGCCAATCCGCCATCGTGCGTGATGCTGAGATGTAAGCTGGTGGCCCCTTTCATGTTTGCCAACTCCTTCGCAGAGCCTTTCAAGCTGTAAAACGGCGCACCTTGCTCATCATGGTCTATCACTATGTCCTGCAAGCACACGCCATCAATGCCTGTGCCCAGCGCCTTCACCAGCGCTTCTTTTGCGGCAAAATGCCCCGCCATGGAATCAGCGGCAAACTTGCCGCGGGAGCGGATGTAGGCTTGCTCCAGGGGGGTAAAATACCGCTCTAAAAAAGACGAATCCTGAAGCAGGTCCGCCATGCGGCGCACCTCGCACAGGTCCGTCCCGATGCCTTTGATCACTTGGGGATGCTGAGCACGGCATTGGCCACTGCCCGGGCAGTTACCTCCTGGGCGGCGGCGCAGAGTTTCACAAAGTTGATTTCCTGGATGACCCGTTCTGTGGCCAGGGCAAAGAGGGTGTCTCCGTCCATCTGGGTGTGGCAAGGTCTGATGGTGCGGGCCAGGCCGTCATGGGCCACATCCGCCAGGCGGGTGACCTGGTCCTTGGTGAGCTTGCAGTCCACCGCAATCACCCCGATGGTGGTGTTGGTGCCCGGGGCGGGGATGCGCACCTGCATAGGCATGGGTGAGCTGCCATACAGCAGCCCGTCCGCCTTCACCGGGGTGCCGTCATGCATGTGAGCACAGGCGATGCACTGCCCGCTGTCTGGGTGATAGACATCGCCCACAGCGTTCACTGCGACGATGGCACCAATGGTGATGCCTTCCTGCAACATCATAGAGGCAGAGCCAATACCGCCTCGAGCAGGAACGGTATTTTGCACCAGCTTACCAATCGTACACCCGCAACCAGCGCCATAAGGCCCCTGCTGAACCCCTTTGGCGGCTGCGGTGACTGCCGCGCGGCCCATGGCGGCGTCCGGGGTCACACTGGCATCCCCAACACCCAAATCAAACAACACCGCGGCGGGCACAATGGGCACCCGGGCGACGCCCATATCAATCCCAATGCCGGACTGCGCCAAAAACCGCATGACGCCATCGGCGGCCGCCAGGCCAAAGGCGCTGCCGCCGCTTAAGACAATGGCGTGCGCTTGCTCCACCAGGTTGCCAGGCCGCAAGACATCTGTTTCCCGCGTACCGGGTGCTGCGCCGCGCACGCTGACGCCAGCCATCGCGCCGTCACGCGGTCCCAAAACAACGGTAACGCCGGTGCGGGCGGACTCATTCTCCATCTGCCCCACGCGGATGCCATGAACATTCGTAATATCGCCAGGATATGGCTGCATTAAATGCTCCTTTCCCTGGATGCGACCAGCTGATCTAGCCAATCCGCCAGCTCATCCATCACTTCGGTTTTATTGATTTCGTTAAACAATTCATGCCGGGCGCCGTCATAAAGCTGCATGGTGACATCCTCTATCCCGGCATCCTGGTATTGCTTGTATACTGTTTTGACCCCTTTGCCCATGCCGCCTACGGGATCCATGGATCCAGACAGCATGCGGATGGGCATCCCTTTTGGAATACGGCTGAGCCGGTCCAGATCTGTCAAAGCCAATAACCCATGAAACAAATCCCTGAATCCGCCAGCTGTAAACACAAACCCACAAAGCGGGCTGTCCGCGTACTTTTGAACCTGCGCCCCGTCCCGGCTGAGCCAGTCATAAACAAGGCCATTCTTTTCCTGAAAGGGCTTGTTGTTTGAGGAGAATGCCAAGGTATCCAAGAATTTGGATTCCTTTTTCTCCCGTCCTAGCCCACACAGCAGTTTTGCAGGGATCAACCCTGACAAGCACAAGGCCTTTGGGTGCCAGCCTGTGCCGCAGAGCACCAGTGCGTCCAGGCTGTCCGGGTAGCGCAGGATAAACTCACGGGACAGGAAACTGCCCATGCTGTGGCCCAACAAAACCCGTGGGATGCCAGGCGTCTGCTGTGCAAGCCAGGTCATTACCTGGTGCAAATCCTCCACCGTTTGACCCCAGCCATCATGCTCCGCAAACCAACCTTTGATGGGCGCGTTCGCCCCATGACCCAGGTGGTTGTAGCCAGCTACCTGGTATCCGCGCGCAGCCAGATGCATCCCAAGATGGTGATAGCGGTCGATGTGTTCCGCCATG
Source organism: Clostridiales bacterium (assembly GCA_012728435.1). Lineage (GTDB taxonomy): Bacteria > Bacillota > Clostridia > Christensenellales > Aristaeellaceae > UBA6115. The sequence goes on from JAAYFC010000068.1 coordinate 20,035, forward strand.
CCATGAGAAATGAGGATGATGGCGCGGGGCGCGCCTTCGGGAGACCAGATGCGAATCTCCCGAGGATAGGGCGTTGTGCCTGGGAAGGGAATTTTTTTCATATGCTTTCCTTACGGCTGGTATAGACCCAGCTTCTTGTATACCTTGCGCAGGGTGCGCAAGGCCAGGTATTGAGCCCGCTCTGCGTTGCGCTTCAGGGTATCTGCCATATAGGCCTTGTCAGCCATCAAGGCCTGGTAACGGGCCTGGATGGGTTCCAGGGTTGCCACAACCACCTCTGCCGTTTCCTCCTTGAGCTTGCCATAGCCCTGGCCGGAAAGGCGGGTGGTGAGGGCATCCATGGATTCCCCGGACAGAACCGAGAGGATGGCCAGGAGGTTGGACACCCCGGGCTTGTTTTCCGGATCAAAGCGGATCTCGCCATCGGAATCCGTCACCGCACGGCGCAGCTTGCGCCGCACCACCTCCGGCTTGTCCAGCATGGAAACCAGGCTGTCCTCCGGATCGGATTTGGACATCTTTTTCTCCGGCTCGGTGAGGCTCATGATTTTGGCGGTTTCCTTGGGGATGTGGGGTTCTGGCACCACAAACACACCAGGGTGCAAGGCATTAAAGCGTTGCGCGATGTCCCGGGTGATTTCCAGGTGCTGTTTCTGGTCAGCCCCCACCGGCACCAGGTTGGCTTGGTACAGAAGGATGTCCGCCGCCATGAGCACCGGGTAGGTGAACAGGCCGGCATTGATGTTATCGCTGTGCTTTCTGGATTTGTCCTTAAACTGGGTCATGCGGCCCAGCTCCCCCATGTAGGTGAAGCAGTTGAGGATCCAGGCCAGTTCTGCGTGCTGGGGCACATGGCTTTGGCAGTAGATGATGCTTTCCTCCGGGTTTAAGCCGCAGGCAATGTACAGGGCCGCCAGCTCCAGGGTGTTGCTGCGCAGGACCGCCGGGTTCTGCCGCACTGTCAGGGCGTGGAGGTCTACGATGGAGAACAGGCAGTCATAATCCTTTTCCAGCAGGGTGAAGTTGCGCATGGAGCCGATAAAATTGCCCAGGGTGATATGCCCGGAGGGCTGGATGCCGGAAAACAGCACCGGCTTTCTGGTAGTGTCGCTCATGGGGAGTCCTTTCAAGAGGTGATTTTACAGGTTCATTTCCGCTTTCACCAGACGGAAGGCCTCCACGGCCTTGTCCAGGTCTTCTTGGCTGTGGGCAGCGGAAATCTGGGTACGGATGCGTGCCTTGCCCATGGGGACAACAGGGTAACTAAAGGCAATCACATACACGCCGTGAGCCAGCATCCTGGCGGCCATCTCCTGCGCGACATGCGCATCATACAACATCACAGGCACGATGGGATGCTCACCCGGCAGCATATCAAAGCCCAGTTTGCTCATCTTTTCACGGAAATACTGCGCATTCTCATGCACCTTGTCGCGCAGCTGTGTGGAGGCTTCCAGCAGGTCCAACGTCTTTAAGGTTGCCGAGCAAATAGCCGGGGCTAAGGTATTGGAGAACAGGTAGGGCCTGGAGCGCTGTCGCAGCAGATCCACGATGGGCTGACGGGCAGCGGTAAAGCCGCCGGAGGCCCCGCCTAAAGCCTTGCCAAAGGTGCTGGTGATAATGTCTACGCGTCCCATCACACCGCAGGCTTCATGCGTGCCGCGGCCAGTTTCGCCGATAAACCCAGTGGCATGGCTGTCATCCACCATGACCAGGGCGTCATATTTTTCTGCCAGGTCGCAGATTTGCTCCAGCTTGGCCAAATAGCCATCCATGGAGAACACGCCGTCTGTTGCGATTAAGCGGATACGGCTGTCCTGGGTGTCCTTTAAATGCTGCTCCAGTTCTGCCATGTCGCTGTTTTTGTAGCGCAAACGTTGTGCCTTGCACAGACGAATCCCATCGATGATGGAGGCGTGGTTCAATTCATCGGAGATGACCGCGTCCTCTGCCGTCAGCAGGGTTTCAAAAAGGCCGCCGTTGGCGTCAAAGCAAGAGGAATACAGGATGACATCATCCATCTGCAAGAAGTTGGCCAGGCGCTGCTCCAGCTGCTTGTGGATTAGCTGCGTGCCACAGATAAAGCGGACGCTGGACAGGCCAAAGCCCCATGCTTCATATGCGTTGCGCGCTGCCTGGATGACCCGATAATCATTGGATAAGCCCAGGTAGTTATTGGCGCAGAGGTTTAAGACACCCTGGCTTTGCGTGGTATTAATCCGGCTCATCTGCGGCGTGGTGATGACGCGTTCCTCACGCCAGGTGCCTGCCTTGCGGATGTCCTCCAACTGACCCTGGTAGACGGATAATGCCTTTTTCTGTTTGCTCATGGTTGTATCCCTTCTGTTTTATTGCGGTAATGGTTTATTATTTGCTCCACTCAAGAATAATCTTGCCGCTCTCGCCGGTATTCATGATGCGGAAGGCTTCCTCAAACTGGCTGTAGTGGAAACGGTGGGTAATCAGCGGCCGTAAATCCAGACCCGCTTGCACCATGGCGGCCATCTTGTACCAGGTTTCGTACATCTTCCGGCCATAGATGCCCTGCATGTTGAGCCCTTTGAAGATAAAAGTATCCAGATCAATCTGGGGCTGTTTGCCAAACAAGCCCAAGAGGGCAATCTGGCCGCCGTTGCGCATCACAGACAGCATTTGCTTGAGCGCTACTTCAGCGCCGGACATCTCAAGCCCAACGTCAAAGCCTTCTACCATCTTCAGTTCCTGCATCACATCAGCCAAGTTTTCTTTTGTGACATTGACCGTGCGCGTCGCACCCAATTTTTTCGCTAAGTCGAGCCTGTAGTCCTTCAGATCGGTAATGACGACATGCCGCGCGCCGTTCTGGCGGCAGATGGCAGCAGCCATCACACCAATGGGACCGGCACCCGTGATGAGCACATCCTCCCCCACCACGTCATACATCAAGGCGGTATGGGTCGCATTGCCAAAGGCATCAAAGAAAGATACCACTTCTTCGTCTAAATCTTCGCTGATGGGGATGCAGTTGGAGGCGGGGATGCACAGATACTCCGCGAACGCGCCATTGCGGTTAACACCCACACCTTCGGTAAACTTACACCATTGCCCGCGACCGGCACGGCAGTTGCGGCATTGGCCGCAGACAAGATGCCCTTCGCCGGAGACCGTCTGACCAACTTCAAAATGCTTCACACTGCTGCCGATTTCGGCAATTTCACCCACATACTCATGCCCGATGACAATCGGTGGGTTGATATGCGCCTGACTCCAGGCGTCCCAGTTGTAAATATGCAAGTCTGTTCCGCAGATGGCGGTCTTGTGGATTTTAATCAGCACCTCATCCGGTCCTGGTACTGGGCGCTCTACCTGTTTGAGCACCAAACCCGGCTGCGCAGCCTGTTTTACCAAAGCATCCATCAACATGAAGATAGAACCTCCTTCAAATACTTACGTGCCGATACTTTCGGGCACAAATGAACGACACAAGCACTCAGTGCTGTTGGTGCCTGCCCTCACCCCCTGGCATGGCTGTACACAACAAAGGAATTGTCCAGGAAGGTCATGTGCAGGTTAAACTCATGCTCTTTCATATACGGGAAATCCACTTCCAGCACCAGGCAGACATCTTCTTCGCCCTGGGGGTCAAAATACGCGATGCGAAAGGAGGACTGATAGCTAAACAAGAGCCTGTTTTTCTCAATATAGCCGCCCCCGGTGCTGCCCTGCTCCGCATTTTCCTTTCGGGAAAACTCTAGCAGCTCCTCAAGTGTTCCCTTGAATTCCCTCACACGCAGGGTGACTGATTCATCCGCGTTTGTAAACCGCAGCAGCTCACCCTCTTGTGGGTCTACTTGTGTTAAGAAATCTGGATACTGAAACTCATAGCGGTTTTTATCGACATAATGGGCCATCTTCGATTCTGTATAGCGTTCCGGGGTTGCGAAGCTGGCCAGGGAAAAACCAACCAGGGAATCAGCATCAGGCTTTAAGCGCAAACCAATGTGCGCAAGCCAGGTCAGGCTGTCTTCCGGCGCGTCCATAGCAGAAGCGATGATCCCGCTGAGGCGGTAGACGTCCGCAAATACCAGCAACTCCTCCTCATCCAGCGCGATGTCGTAGATATGTGTGCCGATAAAATCCCCAGGATTAACCAAATCAAAGGTGACCTTGCCTTCCGAAAGCTGAAGGCCCGGGTATTCTGCCTGTGTAAAAGCGGGCAAATCCTGCGCATAAAAGAGGCGTTTGATGATGTCTTGCGCTTCCTTCAGGTCCATCTGCGCGATGCCTTCCTGGTTCTCAATGACAATCAGGTGGTTCTTGACTGCTTCGTACAGCAATCCCTGAATCAGGACGGGCTCTGGTACGGTTCCGTTGCGAAACACACGGATGTCCTGCTTGATGGCGGCCGCCGCGGTTGCGTCACACAGCGCTTGGATTTGCTCGATTAGTTCTGGGTTAGTTTTAACGATTGTACTAAGGTCGCGCGATGGCGCCGCATACACGGAAAAACTAAACAGCAAACAGACAACAAAAACAAACACAAAGAATTTTTTCATGAACTTACTCCTATACTCGTAGCGCTCTTTTTTGTTAGGTAGCGGGCGGCAGCCAAAACGGCGATGTTGCCCTCCCCCGCCGCCTTGGCAGCCTGCAGCGGCGCGCCTGCAATATCCCCTGCGGCATAAACGCCCGGAATGCTGGTCATCAGATCGCTGTCCAGGACTAGCTTGTTGCCCTGCACCTCAACCTCCGGAATCAATTGCGTCATGGCAACCGCGGGACGCAAGACAAAAACGCCGTCAGCGGACACCTCTCCCTCATTGGTGGTAAGAACAATCTGTTCGCCAACGGCTTTTAAGGACAGCGGATTGCCTGGCAGCTGTGTGATGGCCTCCGGTAGTTCGCTGGTGTCGTGCGGACGTTCTTTTACATAGAGCACCTTGGCCAAGGTGGACAGGTACATCGCCTCTTCAATCGCCTCGTGATCAGACGCGATGACCAGCACCGTGCCGCCCCGGTAAAACATGCCGTCACAGGTAGCGCAGTAGCTGACGCCCTGACCGACCAGTTCCTCCTCGCCTTCCAGCATGCGCACGCGCGCTGTGCCCATGGCCAGGATGACAGACTTGCCCATGAAGAGGTCATTTCCCGCCAAGACAGAAAAGTTGTCGCCCAGGGGCATCACCCTGCGCACCAAAGCACGGGTAAGCTCTGCCCCCATACTGCTTGCATGGTTGCGCAAGTGCTGCAATAAATCAGGCCCTGCCACGTGCGGGAAGCCTGGGTAGTTGTCAATCAATTTGGTTTTGCCCAACGCACCGTCCCCCGCGTAGAGCACCAGTGTAGTCAGATTGCGCTGACGTGCGGTAATCGCGGCGGAGCAGCCCGCCACCCCGCCGCCAATAATAATCAGATCATACTCATTCAAGGATGCTTACCTCCACCCACTCAATGCGCCTGCCCTGCACGCTTTCCACCTGGAAACGCACACCGTCGCACTCAACCACCGGTTGGCTGCCATCCTCCGGGATGCTGGACATCTGGCTTAAAATCAGCCCGCCAATGGTGTCGTATTCTTCGTTAATCGGCAGCTCCAGGCCGCTTTTCTCGTTAAAGGTCTCCACGTCCAGGGTGCCCGATACACGCCAGCTGCCCTCCGCGGTTTGTTCAAACTCCTGCTGATCTTGCGGGTCATACTCGTCATAGATGTTGCCCACAATCTCTTCCAGCAGGTCTTCCATGGTGATGAGGCCGCTAGTGCCGCCGTACTCATCCACAACGATTGCCATGTGGAACTTGTTTAACTGCATATCGCGAAAGAGCAGGTCCGTCCTGACGGTCTCCGGCACAAAGCGCGCTGGCCGAATAATCTCCCTGAGGGGCAGCGGCTGCTTCTTTTGCAGGTTCAGCAAAAATTCACGGGTACTGACTGTTCCGATGATGTGATCCAAATCCTCTTCATATACTGGAAAGCGGGACAGGCCGGTCTTGTCAATCAACTCGATGATCTCTTCCTTGCTGTCCTCTGCCCAGATGGTGTACATGTCCGTACGATGCGTCATGCACTCAGCGGCGGACATATTGTTAAACTCAAAGACGTTCTTGATCATCTCGCGCTCAGCCTGTTCAATCGCGCCTTTCTCCTCGCCCACGTCCACCAGCATGCGGATCTCGTCCTCGGTAATCTCTGGGGTGGGCAGCATGACGTCCACCTTAAACAGCTTTAAAATGAAGATGGACAGCTTATCCAGCGCGATGCTCATTGGCTTAAAGAAACTGTTAATGCGGTGCGCAGGGCCAAAGAGGATGCGTGCAGTCGCGCGGGGCTTATACAGAGCAAAACGCCGCGGCAAAAGCACTGCCAGCAATTGGAAGAGGAAGGTCATCACAATGAGCATCACCAAAGAGATGAGCGCTGTTAACACAGTTGAATGCAGAAATGTCCAACCCCAAACCGCCTGCGCGTGCGCAGAAAATGGCAAGGCGTAGGACCAGATGGTGATGCTGGCCACCATCATCACCAAAAGCAGCATGCATACCCGGATACCGGACGGCATCAGCACCAGGCTGGCTGCCCGGGCTTCCAATGAATCCGCTTGCTCATCGCTTGCTTCCAGTGCATGGCGGTGGCTAAAACTGAGGTGCTGCGCGGCCGCCTCTGCGGCGCACAACAAGGCATACAACAGGATAAAAACCAGTTGGAGAATTACCATCAAGCCGGAAGGCTCAGAATCCATAAGGCACAAACTCCCCTTTCTGCACAGATTATAACACAAAAGCTTGGTTTTTGTAACCGGTTTCGCGCTGGTACAAGCTTTGCATTGCTGTTCGAACAACTTGTCGTCTCCCCTTTGCTATGGTACGATACTGTCCGTATTTTAATGTGCGCTTCATGATTTATTCACAGGTATCTGGCACAATGAAAACACGCGGATTGAAAGGGTGGAATGGCTGATGTTTGGGTATGTGGTCGCCAATGTGGACGCGCTGAGTGCCTTTGATAAGGAGCGCTACCGCGCGGTGTATTGCGGGCTGTGCAAAGCCTTGGGACAGGAGCATGGCCGCTTGGGACGCCTGACCCTCACCTATGACATGACCTTTTTAATCCTCCTGCTCAGTTCCCTTGACCAAATGGAGTTTGCGGAGATCGCTTCCTTCCGCTGCATGCTCCACCCCTTACAAAAACGGGATGCTTTTATCAACAAGCACACCCGCTACGTCGCGGATATGAATGTAATGCTGGCGTACCACCAACGCATGGACGACTGGGAGGATGACCGCAAGGCAAGCGCCTTTTTCCAGGCGAAGGCCTTGGGCAATAAGATAGAGGCCTTGAAGGAAAAATATCCCAAACAAACCCAAGCGATTGTACAGGGGCTGGCTACACTTTCAAGCATGGAAAGCGATGGTGAAACCAATCCGGATTTGCCAGCCGCAGTCTTTGGCAGCATGCTGGGCATGGTCTTTGTCCCGGAAGGGCATGAGAACGCGGCTATGCTGTATGATTTTGGCGACAAGCTGGGCCGTTTTATTTATTTGATGGACGCCGCTGTGGATTTGAAAACAGACCTGAAAAAAATGAAGTACAACCCGCTGATTATGGTGCCCAGCGACCGGCATTTTGAACTGTTGCAGATGCTGATGGCGGACTGCGTGGGAGCGTATGAAGCCCTGCCGATTATTAAGGACAAGAAGCTGATGGACAACATCCTCTACTCCGGCGTGTGGTCGCGCTTTCCTGCCCGTCGTAAAGAGGAGGGGACAGCATGAAAGATCCATATCAGGTGCTTGGCGTCTCCCGCGACGCGAGCGAACAGGAAATCACCGCTGCCTACCGGAAGCTGGCGAAGAAGTACCATCCAGACTTAAATCCAGGCGACGCGTCTGCACAAAAAAAGATGGCGGAAGTGAATGTCGCCTATGAGGAAATCAAGTCCGGCCGCGCCCGGTATCAGGATTATTCCAGGCCGCAGACAGGACCGCAGCAACGCCCTTATGGCTATGGACAGTATGGTGGATTTGATCCCTTTGAGATGTTCAGGAACACATGGCAGCAAACACAACAACAACAGCAAGGTGCTTTTGATGGCTTTGACCCGGTCAGGCGCTATATGAACGCGATGCGCTACAATGAAGCCCTCTACGCCTTAAGCCAGATAAAGGATCGTACCGCTGAATGGTACTATTTAAGTGCTGTCGCCAGCTTCAATCTGGGCAACAGGGTGACTGCCTTAAACCATATCGAAGAAGCAGTGCGCATGGCGCCAGATAACTACAACTATGTGCAAGCCCGCATGCAAATTCAAGGCAATGCCCAGCAGTACACACAGCGCAGCCAGATGTTTGGCATGCCCGACATCACAAGCCTGAACACCTTGTGCATGGGCCTGTGTTTGGCCAGGTTATGCTGCAGATGCCTTTAATGAAGGAAGGTTACCAGATGAACTTGAATCACTTAAAATATCGTTTGGCCAATATGATGCGCGGCCGCTATGGGCCTGACGCGCTCTACCGCTTCTTGATGAGCAGTATGATCGTCTTCCTCATCATCAACCTCATCTTTCCCTCAGTGGTTTTCTACCTGCTCTCTCTTTTCTTTGGCGTGTTTGCCTTGTACCGCGTGATGTCCAGGCAGCACGCGCCCCGCGCAAAGGAAAACCAATCCTATCTGGCGCTGCGCAGCAAAATTCAACAAGGATTCTTGCAGACAATCAACCGGTTTAAGGATCGCAAGACCCATCGGTACATAAACTGTCCTGCCTGCCGTCAAAGCCTGCGGCTGAAGCGCAAACAAGGCCTAAACCACATTAAATGCCCGATGTGCGGGAACGAGTTTGACATCAATATGCGCTAAGCATTTGATTTAACCATTCAGATTGAATTGATTACAAAGCGCCGGTGACCTGGCGTTTTTTGATTTTGTACGTAAAAGCACTTGCAAAACCGCCCAAAATACTGTACGATTTTGCCATCATCCTTATTAATGTTCGTGTTTTGGAGGGTGCATGCAGGAGCTGCGGGAAGCGATTAAAAAGTATGGCGAGGGAATTGGCACTGACATCGTGAAGGTCAGCAGCTTCCTTAACCACGGGCTCAACACAGCCCTGCTTTTTAAGATGGGAGAAAAAATCGCGCAGCATTTCGCGGGTGATAAGCCGGAGTTAATCCTGACGGTGGAGGCGTCCGGCATCGCACTGGCGATGACCACAGCCCATGCGCTGGGAAACCTGCCCGTTGTCTTTTGCAAAAAGACACCCGCTAAAAACCTGAACGAAGCATCCTACACCGCGGTTTGCACATCCTTCACACGCGGCACAAGCTATGTCATGCGCTGTGACAAAGCCCTGCTTGCCCCAGGCACCCGGGTGCTGATTGTGGACGATTTCCTGGCGAACGGGGAAGCTGTGCGGGGCTTGATGGACATCGTCCGTAAGGCCGGTGCCACAACCATTGGGGTGGCCATCGCCATTGAAAAGGGCTTTCAACCAGGCGGAAAACAGCTGCGGGAGCAAGGTGTCCCATTGCTTAGTTTGTCCATCGTCCGGGAAATCAGGAATGGCCACATCATCCTGGCGGATGATTAATCAATACATCAAATGAGGAGGGTTCCATGTCAAACTCAAACAAGAAAGTTTTCTTAATTGTCCTGGTGGTTGTCCTTGTGGTTGCTGCAGCTGTGGGCATCTTTTTCCTGACTAAGGATAAAACAAGCGAAACACCTGCGGTGGTTACACCAGAAAAGCAATCATCCTTTTCAGCCGTCCCCGTTAGCGAAATCAAGGTTGGCATGGTACTGATTGGCTCACAGGATGACGGCTTTTCCGGCGCGCATTACAATGGCTTGGAAGGCATGAAGGAAAAACTGGGCTTGAAGGACGAGCAGGTGCTCTACAAATTTAACGTGCCGGAAAACGCCGAGTGTGATGCAGCCCTGCGTGAATTAGTGGAAGCGGGCTGCCAGATTATTTTCGGCAACTCCTGGGGCTTTATGAACTTCATGGAGGAGCTGGCGGAGGAACATCCGGAAGTTATTTTCTCTCATTGCTCCGGCTACAAAAACAACGGTGTCAACTTCAACAACTATTTTGGCCGCATTTACCAAGCCCGCTATCTGGCCGGTATTGCCGCCGGGCTTAAGACCCAGACCAACAAGATAGGCTATGTGGCTGCCTGGGCAGACAACGCTGAAGTCAACGGCGGCATCAACGCCTTTGCCCTGGGTGTGCAGTCTGTCAACCCGGACGCCGTGGTGTATGTGAAATACATCTCCTCCTGGTTTGACCCCACCCTGGAGAAGCAGACTGCTGTAGCCCTGCTGGCCCTGGACTGTGATGTCATTGCCCAGCACGTGGATACTGCTATGCCCCAAGTCGCGGCGGAGGAAGCCGGCAAGTTTGGCGTGGGCTATAACACCGACATGACCCCCGCAGCCCCGGAAGCCCACCTGACCGCCCCCATCTGGCACTGGAGCAGCGTGTACATCGCGCAGGTGGAGGACGTGATCAATGGCACCTGGGTGCCCAACAACTACTTCCTGGGGCTTAAAGAAGGCATGGTGGATCTGTCTCCCCTGAGCAAAAATGTGGCAGAAGGCACTGCGGAGAAGATTGAGGAAGCCCGCAAGCGCATCCTGTCGGGTGAGTGGGATGTCTTCACCGGCCCCATCTATAGCAACGAAGGCAAATTGGTTGTGGAAGATGGCAAGGCCTTGGAGGACGCTGACATCACCGGCGGGCTGATGACCAAGCTGCTCATCAAGGGCGTCGAAGTAAAATAACCTTCCCTGATATCAAGGCGGGGCTGATGTCGACAGAAACAGCCCCGCCTTCTCTTTATTTCAAAGTCCAAATATGCTATAAACAAGAGGATTAAATCTGACAAGGAGCCCGCATGCCAGAGACACCCGCAATAGAGCTGATTCGCCTGACCAAGTGCTTTGGCAAGGTCACAGCTTGCGACTGCATTGACATGGATGTCCGTCATGGTGAGATCCTGGCGCTGCTGGGGGAGAACGGCTCGGGCAAAACCACGCTGACCAATATGCTCTCCGGCATCTACCAGCCTGATGCGGGGCAAATTTTGCTGGAAGGTAAGCCTGTCACCATCCGCTCACCCCGGGACGCCATCCGCATGGGCATCGGTATGATCCACCAGCATTTTAAGCTGGTGGATGTGCTCAGCGCGCGTGAGAACATCCTGCTGGGTCAGGCGGGGCTGATTAAGACTGCACCAGAAGAGGCGGCTGACACTTTTGGGTTTAAAGTAGACCTTGATAAAAAAATCTATGACATGTCCGTCAGCGAAAAACAGGCAGTGGAAATCCTGAAGGTTTTGTGCCGGGGCGCAGATAAACTGATTTTGGACGAACCAACCGCCGTCCTCACCCCCCAGGAAATACGCGCCCTTTTTGATGCCCTGGAACGCATGCGCAAGGAATGCAAGGCTGTCATCATCATCACCCACAAGTTGGAAGAGGTGATGGCGGTGTCTGACCGTGTGTGTGTGCTGCGCAAGGGTGTAAATGTGGGTACGGTGAACACCCATGAAACAAACCGCTTTTTACTGACTGAAATGATGGTTGGCAAGCCCATCAGCCTGGATGTGGAGCATGTGGACATGCCCCCGGGCAGGACGCTGCTGCGCGTAAAAAATCTGTCCGCCACAGACGAAGGCGGGCGGCATTTGATACAGGACGTCAGCTTTGATTTAAAAGCAGGCGAAATTCTTGGCGTTGCCGGAGTCGCTGGATCTGGGCAAAAAGCCTTATGTGAGCTGATTGCCGGGATTGAAAAGGCGGATACCGGCACAATACATATGGGGGAAACGCGCATTGACGGCATGAGCCCGGGTGATATTACCAAGCAAGGCATCTCCATGGCCTTTATACCGGAGGACCGCCTGGGCATGGGGCTGGTGGGCGGGATGGATATGCCTGACAACCTGCTGATAAAAACATATAACGATCAGAAAGGATTCTTTCTAAGCCGCAAAGCCGCCAGAATAGAAGCGGCGGAGATGGTGGAGCGGCTGCGGATTGTAACCCCCGGGTTGCATGTAAACATTCAGAAATTATCCGGCGGCAATGTGCAGAAGATTTTGCTGGGACGTGAAATCAACCTCAACCCGCGGGTATTGATAACAGCCTACCCGGTGCGGGGTCTTGATATCGGCGCTTCCATGACCATCTACGACATGCTCAACGAACAAAAGCGCAAAGGCGTGGGCATATTGTTTGTGGGGGAGGATTTGGACGTGATGCTGGGCTTGTGTGACCGCATCATGGTCCTGTGCGCAGGTCGTGTCACCGCGATTGTGGAAAGTCAGTTTGCCACCAAGGCGCTGCTGGGCATGAAAATGGCTGGCCTGGTGACGGACAAGGAGGACGAGTATGCCTAAACCCTGGGTAATGCCGCATATCGTCCAGCGGGGCGATGTGAAGCCCGTGATTGCCTGGAGCTACCGCGCGCTGGCAGTTGTATTCGCGCTGGCCATGGGCGGCGTTTTTCTGGCGCTGCTTGGCTACAACCCCATCCTGGTATACAGCACCATGCTGCGCGGCGCGCTGGGTACGCCCGGCATGCAGAAGGAAACCTTAAAGCTGACCATCCCCTTAGCGCTCACCAGCCTGGGTGTTTTGTTGGCCTTTAAGATGAAGTTCTGGAACATCGGCGCGGAAGGCCAGATTGCAGCCGGGGCCATCGCTGCCAGCTATTTCGCTTATTTCCAGGCACATCTCCCCCCTGCTGTGCTGCTCCCCTTGATGGCGCTTGCCGCCATCTTCTTTGGGGGCTTGTGGGGCTTAATCCCAGCTTGGTTCAAGACCAGGTTTGGCACCAATGAGACCTTGTTCACCTTGATGCTCAACTACATTATGTTCTACTTCATCACCTACCTGCGTGAAGGCCCCTGGCGCGATCCTGCTGGTGGCTTCGCGGCGATGCCGCGCTTTCCCAAACAGGCGCGGCTGCCGGAGGTGCCCTTCCCCTTTGTTGGCAACCTGCATATCGGCTGGATTGTGCTGATTCTTATGGTGGTGCTGGTGTTTATTTACCTGCGTTTTACCAAGCATGGCTATGAGTTGACTGTCGTGGGTGAGAACGTACGCACCGCGCGCTACGCAGGCATGCCGGTGAAGAAAATCATCCTTCGCACGATGTTCCTCTCTGCTGGTTTGTGTGGTTTGGCCGGCATGCTTCAGGTAGCGGGACCAGACCGTCAGCTGACGGATGCTGTAGCAGGCGGACGCGGCTTCACGGCCGTGAGTGTCGTCTGGCTGGCGCGGCTATCTCCTGCTGGCTGTTTGGGTGTTTCCTTCCTGTTTGCCGCGATGCAAAAGGGCTGCAGCATGATGCAAACGGAATACCGCATCCCTGCCTCGATGTCTGACATCCTGCAGGGCATCATCCTCTTTAGCGTATTGGGCGCGGAGTTCTTTTTGCAATATCGCCTCACTTCCCGCAAGGAGGTGGTGGTATGAGCAGTTTTGTTGAACAAGTGGTTGCTTTTTTATATGCCGCCATCTTAGCCAGCGTCCCCTTGCTGTACGGCACCCTGGGCGAAATCCTCACACAAAAGGCGGGCAACCTGAACCTGGGCGTGGAAGGCATGATGTATCTGGGCGCCATCGCAGGTTTCTTAGCTGGCTTTTATACGGATTCCCTTGTACTCACCATCCTGTTTGGGATGTTGGCAGGTGCCTTTGGCGCGGGCATGTATGCTTTTTTGACTGTCAGCCTAAAGGCCAACCAAAACGTGACCGGCCTCACCCTGACCATCTTTGGTACTGGGGTTGCGAATTTTCTGGGCGAGAAAACCAAGCTGGGTGTGCCGGTGGATACCATGTTCATGTCCGCGCGGCTCAAGTCCCTCATGTCTCCTTTGGACTTAGGCTGGCTGAGCGACTTGCCCATAATCGGCACCCTGCTTTTTGAGCATAGCATTTTGACTTATCTGGCCGTGCTGGTTGGCATTGCGATGTCCATGTATTTAAAGCGCAGCCGCATGGGCATGAACCTGCGCGCTGTGGGTGAAAACCCCGCGGCCGCGGACGCCATGGGCATTCCAGTCAACGCGTATAAATATGGACACATCTTAGTTGGCGGCGCCTTATGCGGCCTGGGTGGTGTATATGTGAGCATGGTGACTGCCCTTGGCAACTGGCAGCCAAACATCATCTCTGGCCAGGGATGGATTGCCATTGCGCTGGTCATCTTCGCGTCCTGGAAGCCGATGCGCGCCATCATGGGCAGTTTGGTCTTCGGCGCGCTGTCCGTTTTACGCCTGTATGTGTCCAGGGACGTCGCAGACATCCCCGGCGCCCTCTTCTCTATGCTGCCCTTTGTGGTCACCTGCATGGTGCTGGTGCTGTCCTCCATCCGCATGAAACGGGAAAACCAGCAGCCTGCTTCCTGTGGCATCAACTACTTCCGTGAGGAACGATGATGGGCAGCTTCCAGGAACTGTGCAGACAAATCACAAAGCAAATGCAGGCAAAAACACCGCTTATCATCGCCATTGACGGCCCGTGCGGTGGCGGCAAGACCACGCTGGCGACCAGATTGCACCAGGAGTTCCCGGACAGTGTAATGATCCATGCGGACGATTTCTTTTTGCAGCCGCATCAGCGCACACCTGAGCGTTTGGCCGAGCCCGGCGGCAATATGGACCGGGAGCGCTTGGAGCAGGACGTGCTCCAGCAACTGCAGTCACGGCGCGCTTTTCTCTATCATCGATTTGACTGTCAAAAAAACAAAATGATGTCTTTACAGTTTGAACCGGCAAGCCTGGTCATTGTTGAGGGCTCCTATAGCCTGCACCCCGCCATCAGCCGTTATTATGACCTTAAGGTGTTTTTGGACACTGATGCAGGCACCCAGCTGCAGAGGTTGGCAAAACGCGTCCCAGCAGCCATGCTGCCCCGTTTCCTCAAGGAATGGATCCCCAAGGAAATGGCCTATTTCCAACATTTTAACATCAAAGAAAACAGCGACATTGTGCTGTCGCTGTAATGAATAGAGCCTGTTTTTAGTTCCTGTCGCTTAGTTGGTTGTCGGTATAGCAGCGGCATCCAGCAAGGCCTTGATTGCCAGCAATGACTGCTGCTCCATCCAAGGTGCTTCGTGCCCTCCCTCCAGCAATACAAACTCTGCATTAGGAAAATGAGTTGACAGCCGCTCTGCCTGCTCATAGGGAATCAGGGTATCTTTCTTGCCCCCCAACACCAACACACGCGCATTGGCAGATGCTGTCTTTGCGTACAGGTCACTGGGGTATTTGTTGCGCGTCAACCACCCGGCAATAGTGGTGAGCATGTTGTCTGCTTTCAATTCATCCTTGACAAAATTCTGCAGCAATTCTGTACCATTGTAAAATGGGGTCATCAGCACCAAGCCTGCAATTTGATTTTTGGATGCCAACATGCTGGCAGAGCCGGAGCCCAAACTCCATCCGATCAGGACGATTTTGCTGCCATCCACTTCCTTGCGGCTTAAGGCATAATCATAAGAAAGCTGCGCCATTTGGTAGATGCTTTCCTCGGTTGGCTCTCCCCCGCTTTTCCCGTAACCGGGATAATCCACCATCATGACATGATAGCCAGCCAGGAAATCCTCGGCTTGGTTTTGCTTCAGCGACATCATCCGACCAGCAGCTAGCTCCCCATTGCCGCCAAAGTAGAGGATCAAACCAGCCTTTTCCGGTGTTGTTTTCCACAGATAGCCGTTGAGGGTGAGCTTGTCATCCTGGTTGATTTGAAACTCTTCGATGTCTGTTTGCTCCGCCAAATATGCTTCTGCCCCCATGTCCCGCCGGCCTGGCATGTAGATCATGTGGTTTTGGGCAATGTAAAACCCGCCGATGCCCCATAGCAAGGTCACCACCAGCACCATGATAACCAGACGCGACAGCCACTTAAACAGCCGATATGGCTTGTTGGCAGGAAACACCAAAAACAAAGCGATTAATAAGGTGCTTATCCCAGTCAGATAAAAAAAGGGCACCCTGAGGGCAGATTGCTTGATGTATTGCTGATAAAACTGCTGCACCAGCATCAGGATACCGCCACTTACAATCAGCCCCCCAAAGAGGGTAAACACAAAGCGCAGAAATGTGGGGCGTTTTTTTGTAAAACTCATCTTGATACCTCGTTTCTCATGGAATCAATCCCATTATACACAAACAAGAGCACATCCAAAGAAAAACCGAAAGGGCGTTGAACTCCACCCTTTTCGGTTCTTTAATCGGTTTGATGCAGATTACTTGGAGGCTTCCTCAATTGCGACCGCGACAGCCACCGTCGCGCCCACCATGGGGTTGTTGCCCATGCCGATGAGCCCCATCATCTCGACGTGCGCGGGCACAGAAGAAGAGCCAGCGAACTGCGCGTCGGAATGCATACGGCCCATGGTATCGGTCATCCCATAGGAAGCGGGGCCTGCAGCCATGTTGTCCGGGTGCAGAGTACGGCCGGTGCCGCCGCCGGAGGCAACAGAGAAATAGCGTTTCCCGTGCTCATTCGCCCACTTTTTGTAGGTGCCAGCCACCGGATGTTGGAAACGGGTGGGGTTGGTGGAATTGCCGGTGATGGACACGTCCACCTTCTCGTGACGCATGATAGCGACGCCTTCGCTCACATCATTAGAACCATAGCAGCGCACCTTGGCCTTCTCACCGCTGGAGAACGCGCGCTCGCTGACCACAGCCAGCTTACCCGTTGAGTAGTCATACTTGGTTTCAACATAGGTGAAGCCGTTGATGCGGCTGATGATATAGGCCGCGTCCTTGCCAAGGCCATTCAAAATGACACGCAGCGGCTTCTTGCGCACCTTGTTGGCAGTGCGGGCGATGCCAATCGCGCCTTCAGCGGCGGCAAATGACTCGTGCCCGGCAAGGAAGGCAAAGCACTCGGTCTCTTCCCGCAGCAGCATCGCGCCAAGGTTGCCGTGGCCAAGTCCAACCTCGCGCTGATCGGCGACAGACCCTGGGATACAGAAGGCCTGCAGGCCATCGCCAATCGCTTCCGCTGCCGCGGCTGCGGTCGTAAGCCCGCGCTTCACCGCCAGCCCCGCGCCCAAGGTGTAAGCCCAGACAGCGTTCTCAAAGGCGATGGGCTGAATCCCATGCACGATTTCACGCACCTTGATGCCCTTTTTTAGCAGCATCTCATTGACTTCTTCCAAAGAGGAAAACCCGTTCTCCTTTAGCACCTGACTAATCTGGTGTTCACGGCGCTCATATCCTTCAAACTGTGGCATATGTCTTTCCTCCTTATTGATGGCGTGGGTCGATGTAGGAGACGGCATCATCAAAGCGGCCGTAGGTGCCGACGTTCTTCTCATAGGCTTCCTTGGGATCAACGCCTTTTTTGATGGCTTCCATCATCTTGCCCAGGTGACAGAACTGGTAACCGCAGATCTCCTGGTTCTCATCAAGCCCCAGTTTCATTACATATCCTTCAGCCATCTCCAGGTAGCGGGGACCTTTGAGAAGGGAGCCATACATGGTCGCAATCTGGCTGCGTAGGCCTTTGCCCAAATCCTCCATGCCAGCGCCGACAGGCAAACCGCCCTCAGAGAACGCGCTTTGCGTACGGCCATAGGCAATCTGCAAAAACAGCTCGCGCATGGCGGTGTTGATGGCGTCACAAACCAGGTCCGTATTAAGGGCTTCCAGCACGGTTTTCCCGGGCAGAATCTCACTGGCCATGGCGGCGGAGTGCGTCATGCCGGAGCAGCCGATGCATTCCACCAACGCTTCCTGGATGGTGCCTTCCTTGACATTCAGCGTGAGCTTGCAGGCGCCCTGTTGCGGCGCGCACCAGCCCACACCGTGGGTTAGCCCGCTGATATCCTTGATTTCACGCGCCTGCACCCAGTTCCCTTCCTGCGGGATGGGCGCAGCGCCATGGATGGGTCCGCGCTTGACACAGGACATTTCTTCCAGGTCTTTGGAATACTGCATATTAATCCTCCTCTTTTCGGTACAATTTGGCATACGTACACAGTCTATCATATGCTGAGCAAGATTTCACCCGCTTGGGACATTTTTGCTCCAGGAAAGATTTTGTTTGATTCCTTTTCCCTCTTTTATGGTAGCAGGCTTGCTGCCAGCAAAAACTGTGCTGAATAATACAGCAGGATGCAAGCCCTGTCCCAGGGGTTTTTATCCGGAAAAATTAACCGCCTGGCGATGATGCCGTCGGACACAACAAAGAGAACCGCGCCGATGAACGTCAGGACAGGCTGTGCCATGGCAACAGAAACCATTGAGCTAATCAGCAGGGCATAGGCGAAATGCGGCAATGTAGAAAAATCCACCCTCTTTCGCACACGCTGTCTGACAAAGGTGACCAGCGCAAGCAAAGCCAGGAAAAGAAACAGGGAAGGCAGCCGTGGCGGGTTCCTCATCCAGAAGGAGATAATGTAGATGACATGCCCAGCCGCAAACACACCCATGCCCGCCAGAAAATTGATTTCCAACATCACATCCGCCAAGGCGCAAACCGCAATGCCAATCGCTAAGATGAGGGCATACGTCTGTCCGGTCTGCGTGTAGGCATACACCGCAAGCGCAGAGGCAAGCAAAGTGGTCAACCCTTTGAAGAACAACAGCGTCCTTTTACTGAACCACTTCTTTTCCCCGCCCACCTGGTAGCAGATGCCGGTTGCCGTCATCAATATCAACACACACAGGTTCATGATCAGATCTTTTCTCATAGTTGATTTGCCTCCGCTAATTCTGTTGCTGCATCCAGCGCCTTATTCTCTTGCATAGCCGCGATTCGAGCCCGCGCGCGTTTACGCCACCTGCCGTACTTGAAGGCAAAATAGTTGATGGCAGCGCCCGCCAGCCAGGTGGCCAGCATCGCGTAATAGATGGATTCCGGTCTGCCAAGCGGGGTTTCCGGTGTTTTGGTCCAGGCGACCAGCAGGTAGGACAGCGGCACACGCAGCAAGACTGAGGTGATGAGTGAAATCCACATCGGGGTCATCGCGTCCCCCGCCCCGCGCATGACGCCTGACATCGTCTGAATCACTGCCATGGCGATAAAGCCTAGGGAAAGGATGCGGATAAACCGCATTCCCAGTTCAATGATGGATTCGGTACGTGTAAACAAGCTCATAATGGAGCGGCCGAATATCAAAACCGCCAGCGTCATGACCGTCGCGAAGCTGACCGCCAGGAGCGCCCCCTGGGTTGCCCCCTTTTGTACCCGCTCCACCTTCCCTGCGCCGATGTTTTGGCCAGTATAGGTGGTCATCGCCATACCGAAGGAGAAATTGGGCATCATCGCAAAGCCGTCCACCCGCATGGAAATGATTGCCGTGGCGACTACATCCGGGCCAAAGCTGTTTTGCAGCCGCTGCACTAAAATCATCGCCATGGAAAAGATGGCTTGGGTGAAACCGGATGGCATGCCCAAGCGAAGAATCTCCCTGACTGTATGCATTTTTAGTTTCATGGTGCCTGTGTTGATGTCAAAGGTCTGCTGCATACGGGACAGCTTGTGGTAGCACAGTACAGCCGAAACAGACTGCGCAATGACAGTCGCCCAGGCCACACCGGGCACACCCAGCTGGAAGCCAATGACAAACCAAAGATCAAGCACGATGTTAAGTATGCTGGTTAGCACCAAAAACCCCAGCGCAGAAAAACTGTCACCCAAGCCACGCAGGACGCCGGAGAGCACGTTATAATAGGTAAAGCCCACAATGCCATAGAAGTAAATCTGCAGATAGCTGATGGCACCGTCAATGATTTCCTCCGGCGTATTCAAAGCGCGCAGAAGGTGCGGGGACAAGGGCACACCGATTGCCATAATGATCAGGGAGACGATGGCCGTCAAGGTGATACAGTTACCGATTGCTGTGCTGAGCAGCTGGCGGTTCTTCGCGCCAAAGGCCTGGGACACCAGGATGCCCGCGCCGGTTGAAATGCCGATGAACAAGGCAATCATAAACATCATGATGGGACCTGTGCTCCCTACAGAGGCCAAGGCATTGTCCCCCACATACTGCCCCACCACGGCGGAGTCCGTGGAGGCATAGAGCTGCTGCGCGATATTGCCCACCAGCATGGGCATCGCGAA
This sequence comes from Clostridiales bacterium, assembly GCA_012728435.1. Classification (GTDB taxonomy): domain Bacteria; phylum Bacillota; class Clostridia; order Christensenellales; family Aristaeellaceae; genus UBA6115. Next base: position 40,100 of record JAAYFC010000068.1, read on the forward strand.
CTCCAAAATTCGCTTCCAGGGCGTCCCAACCGTCATATCACGCGGAGAAAAAAGCGTTTTCAGCTTCTGCATACAGTACCTGCTCTTTCGTTAATGGAGTATAGTATAAGCCATAATGATTCCAGGATTCAAGGCACACAAACACCGGGTACGGTAAAATGAGGCAGGATATGAACAAGAAAACAACACCAGTCACCAAGATGAGCAAAAAAGCCAGGCGCATTCTGCACGCAAAACAGCGTGTGACCTGGTCATTTTCACCGGTCAGCCGGGTGAAGGACAGCAAAAAAGTCTATAAGAGAAGCAAAACCAAACACAAGACCAATGACTGGGATGGGTGAATCTGCTTCATTCATTGACTGCACACCTAAAACCGGGATAAAATAGCGGTGCCGGATCAAATTCCGACGTGAAAGGAAGCATCATGAGTTACCTGTTTTCAGCGATTGTGGGCATTGTGCAAGGCCTGGCCGAGTTTTTACCCATCTCCTCCTCCGGGCACATCATCCTGGCGGAAAAGCTGCTCTCCCAACTTGGATATGAAGGCAGCGCCAACCCCTTGGCCTTCTCCGTCATGCTGCATATGGGCACCTTGCTGGCGGTAGCCGCTGTTTTCTGGAAGGACTGGATCGACATGATCCTGCATCCCATCAAAAACCGTACCCTGCTGTTGCTTTTTATTGCCTCCCTGCCAGCGCTTCTGATTTTCGTCGCCTTCGGGGATTTCATTGACACCCTGTTTGAGGGATGGTTTTTGGGCATCGCTTTCCTGATCACCGCGGCCTTTTTGGTCTTCATTGAAATGTACGGCCGCTGGTACGCGTCACGGAGCAAAAAAACCGAGGTGAACATGCCCGCGGCCATCACCATGGGAGTCTTCCAGGGCATTGCGCTGCTGCCTGGCGTCAGCCGCAGCGGCTCCACCCTCTTGGGCGGCGTATTCAGCGGACTGACACGGCACTCTGCCGCAAAATTCTCTTTCATGATGTCCGCGCCTGCCATTCTTGGTGGCTTCTTATCTGAAGGTAAAAAGGCGCTGGAGCAAGACGCGCTGCCCGCTATGTTCAGCCCGGAATCCTTCATTGGATTCATCTTCGCCGCCATCTTTGGCTTTTTGGCCATCCGCTATATGCTTCGTCTCATTGAGCGCATCAGCTTTTACAAGTTCGCGCTGTATGTGGGCATCGTGGGCATTGTTGTCATCATCCTTCAATTAACGAATATCCCTGGCTTCCCGCCCATCGCCCTGCCTCAAGCCGCGCCGATTGGGTAATATGAAAGCATGAAAAAACTTTGTTTGTTGCTGCTCACACTGATGCTAATCCTGGAAATACCAGGATTGGCTGCGGAGCAAAACCCGCTTTACCCAACGCCCTCACAGCACATCACAACAGGCCTGGGCTACTGGGAAACGCCCATGGACATCAGGGACACACAAGCCGTCTGGGAGATGTTGATGGCGCCCATCGTCGTTGTAAAGGGTCACCAAAAATCCCAGCAGCTGCTGTACAGCGAGCCGGACAGCAATTCCGCACCTGTTGGTGACGTGACGCGTGATTCCCAGGGCCTGCATGTGCTGGAAACCCGCGAGGATGGCTGGAGTTTGGTGGAGACCTATTCCAGCTCCTTCCATGACAGCAAAATTAAAGCCTGGAACCAGCTGGTACAGGGTTATATCCGCACGGACATGCTGGAAACCATCAAGCCCAAGGACAAATACGCGCTGCTCATTGATAAATTGGATCAGCGCATGTATATCTTTGAGGATGGCGAGATCTATGACATGCTGGTCATCTCCACCGGTCTGCCCAATGAGCGTCAGCCTTATAACGAAACCCGTTCCGGTGAATTTTTGCTGGTCAGCCCGGTGGGTGGCTTTGAGGTAGAAGGTTTGAACGCTGCCATGGGGCTTCGGTTCAACTTTGGCGATATCCTGCACGAGGTGCCGCACTCCCTCAGGAGCGGAAAGAAGAACTACACACGGTATGAGGCGGTGCTGGGTGAGCGCGCCAGTCATGGCTGCATCCGGGTGCAGCGCAAGCGCACTCCCAAGGGAACCAACATGACCTGGGTGTGGAACACCCTGCGCAAGCGGATGGGCACCAAGCTGGTGATCTGGGAGGATGTGCCCGGACGTCAACTGCCGCATGTGGACCCTGCAACACCGCTTTATTACAACCCAAAGGGCGGACAAAACTATCACGCCGCGGATACCTGCTATGGGGTTAAATCCAGCTATTTACCGCTAAGCCCCTTCACCTATGGCGAATTGGGCACTGGGGAGTACAGCAACCTGACGCCCTGCCCCTATTGTGTCCCTCCCCGCACGGTGGAAGAAATCGACAAAATCAACACGGCACACCAGCTGCACAGCGGGGATAACTGATTTGTTGAGAAATATACAAGGTATTTATAATAATATGTCAAAAAACGGTAAAATCTGCTTGCAAGGAACGCTGTTTTCATGTATATTACGTAATTGGCACATCCTTGCGCCATGCAAGACATGGCGCCATAAGTCCGTGAGGAGGTGAAAGGTATGGATTACGAACTGCTCTACATCATTGACACAAGCCTTGAAGAGGAAGCCCGTACGGCGCTTATCACGCGGTATAACACGCTGATTGAGCAACATGAAGGCAAGGTTGACAAGGTTGAGGAATGGGGCAAGCGCCGTCTGGCTTATCTGGTTGATGACAAGCCCGAAGGCTACTATGTCCTCGTCCACTTCTCTGCGCCGCAGACCTTCCCCAAGGAGATGGAGCGCGTAATGGAAATCGATGAAAATGTGATGCGTTATCTCATCACCCGCATCGAGCACAAGCGCGCCCATGTCAAACCGCCCCAGCAGCGTCCCGCTGCGCAGGATCAGAGCGCTGACGTTCCGGAACCCGGCATTGAAGCGCTGCCCCAGCAGACCGAGGAATAAGGGAGCAAGATGAACAAGATTTTTCTCATCGGAAACCTGACCCGTGACCCGGAGTTGCGCAGCACACAAACCGGGGTGCCTGTGTGCAGCTTTACGGTTGCCGTCAACCGCCGCGGCCGCCAGGGAGCAGAAGCCGGTCAGCCGGATGCTGACTTCTTCCGTGTAACCACCTGGCGCCAGCAGGCAGAGAACTGCAACCGCTACCTGGCCAAGGGGCGCAAGGTGGGCATCGTTGGGACCTTGACGCTGCAAAGCTATGTCGGAAACGACGGCCAACAGCGTTATAGCCTGGAAGTAAACGCTGATGAAGTTGAGTTCCTCACCCCGCGGGGCGAAGGCAATTTTGACAGCCGGCCAGCCGGCGCAGCCAGCGAGCCCCAGGAAAACAACAACGGGTTCGTCAGGGTTGACGATGATGACCTGCCATTTTAATTGAGGAGACGAAAACATGTCAGTAGATCGTGGAGCCGAAAGAAGGCAACGGCCGCGCGGCCGTCGCCCCCGGCGCAAAGTATGTGATTTTTGCGCCAACAAGGTGGAATACATTGACTATAAGGATGTTAACCGCCTGCGCCGCTATGTGAATGAGCGCGGCAAGATTTCTCCCCGGCGTATGATGGGCACCTGTGCCAAACATCAGCGCCAGCTGTCCGCAGCCATCAAACGCTCACGTGCCATTGCGTTGATGCCCTTCGCGGCAGACTGAGAGAGCCTAGCAACACAATAAGAGCTGGTTGTATGCCGGCTCTTTTTGTTGTGCAAAATAATACGCGGAGGTGTCACCCCCCCCGCGCAAGTACTTAATAATGACTGCTATTTTCTAAGCAGCTGCTTGCTTAAATCCGCGACCGCGGCCTTAATGGGCGGCGTGGTGGAAATCATCGTTTCAATCTTCGCACAGCCGTGCAGAATCGTGGAGTGGTCGCGCCCCCCCAGCATCTCCCCAATCTTGGGCAAACTGTTGTCCGTCAGCAGACGGCTTAGGTACATAATCATCTGCCGGGGTACGGTGATGTTGCGGCTGCGGCGCGGGCCAATCAAATCCTCTACGCTGATGCTGTAGTAGGTGGAGACGGCGTGAAGCACATCCTCGCTGCTAACGCTGCGCGGCTGATGCTCGGAGATGATCTCCTTAAGCGCTTCCTGCGCTAATTCGAGGCTAATCTCCTTGCCAGAAAGGCTGGAATAGGCGGACAATCGCGTTAGGCTGCCTTCCAATTCGCGGATGTTGCTGTCCACGTTCTGGGCAATCATTTGGATGACGTCCTCCCCCACCACCATGTTCTCTTCTTTGGCCTTTGAGCGAAGAATCGCACAGCGGGTATCCATGTCCGGGCGCTGAATGTCCGCGATGAGGCCGGAGAGGAAGCGGCTGCGCAAGCGCTCTTCCAGGTGCGCGATCTCCTTGGGGGGGCGGTCAGATGAAATCACAATTTGCTTACCGGAGTTAAACAGCGCATTGAAGGTGTGAAAAAACTCCTCCTGAGTGGAGTCCCGCCCGGCAATAAACTGGATGTCGTCAATCAGCAGGATGTCCACGTTGCGGTATTTGTCCCGGAACTGGATGTTGCGGTTGGTTTGGATGGCTGTCACCAACTCTATTGTAAAGGTTTCACTGGTGACATACTCAAGCCGTGCCTCTGGACGCTGCTCTAATAAATAATGGCCGATTGCGTGCATCAAATGCGTCTTGCCAAGCCCAACCCCGCCGTAGATGAACAGTGGGTTGTACGCGTCCGCAGGCGCCTCTGCCACAGCCAGGGAGGCTGCATGAGCAAAGCGGTTGCCAGAGCCTACGACAAAAGAATCAAAGGTATACCGTTCATTGAGTTGGGGAGCCTGTTTGCGGGTGACTGTGGCCCCGCTTTTGTATTCTTTGGCTTGCTTGGGCGTGAGGATGGACAGCTGCAGGTCCTTCCCACTGGCTTCCTTCAGCGCGGAGGTGATGAGCGCAGAATAGCGCGGTACCACAAACTGATGATAAAAATCAGTCTCTGCCTTGATGTAGTAATTTTCTCCATTTAAATCAAGCGGGCTGAGCGCGCGCTCAATCCATGTGGAATATGTCACGTCAGACATCTCCGCGTGCATAAGTTGACAAGCCTTCTGCCAGATCATCTGGTAATCCAAATTGCGTACTCCATATTAAATATACACGCTGTATGCAATCAGCGGGGGTAAAAAAAACAGACATCGCCTGTTTTCAAATGAAAATCTGTGGATAACCGCTGTGGATAAGTCATTCACAGCATCTGACCACGGGCTCATTCTACCACGGATAAAGGCTGGAATCAAATAGACAACGCAGCCATTTTAATGCATGAAACCAAGCCTGTTGATAATCAAAAACGCAATACCTTGTGGTTGATGCCTGCCCCCTCCCCAAGAAATTTGTTTATCGCGCATATTTATGCGGGTTACAACGTATAATTCCTTAACATATTTCTTTTTGATTTCGAATATTAATTTGCGGCGACAAAATAGTACAGCAATTTTACAGAACGCAGGTCAAATTCCTGGCTGATTAGCCTACCATTTTACAGGAATTGTTGTATACTTAAGGGCAACAGACAAGGAAGCAGGAGGTTCTACCATGAGTCAAAGCAGCCAAGGCAGATTTACCAAGAAAGAGCGCAGTTGGATTTTGTACGACTGGGCGAATTCCGTATACGCCACCAACATCATGGCCGCCATCTTTCCCACCATTTTTGTCGCCTTCGCCGGCGAGGCAGGGGATTTATGGTGGGGTTACGGCACCAGCATCGCCACTTTTGTCATCGCCATCTTAGCCCCCATTCTAGGGTCCATCGCCGATTACCAGGGCATGAAGAAGAAACTGTTTACAGCCTTTATGCTCATCGGTGTCATCAGCACCGCCCTGATTGCCGCAACCAACGACTGGCGCGTTATGCTGGTTGCTTATGTGGTTTCCAAAATTGGCTTTTCCGGGTCCAACCTTTTTTATGACAGCTTTTTAACTGACGTCACCACCGATGAGCGAATGGACAAGGTATCCTCCTGGGGCTACGCGATGGGCTATATCGGTGGCAGCACCATCCCCTTTGTCATCTCCATCGGCGTGCTGCTGGCGTTAGGCTACTCCAACCCCTTCGCGCAGAAATTCTCTATTTTAATCACCTCCGTCTGGTGGTTGGTGTTTACCATTCCCTTCTTAAAAAATGTGGAGCAGGAGCACTACATCGAGCGCCCCGAGCGGATTTCCTTAAAAGGTGCCTTCGCCAACGTGCTCAAGACCGCACGGGATATCGCCAGCCAACGCGGTATGCTCATGTTCATCATCGCGTACTTCTTCTATATTGATGGCGTGGGTACGGTCATCAGCATCTCCACTGCCTACGGCGCGGCGTTGGGCCTGGGAGCGACAGGCATGATTTTGGCCCTGCTTGTCACCCAAATTGTAGCAATGCCCAGCTCCATCCTCTTTGCCAAGCTGGCGCAGAAAATCTCCACCCGCAAGGCTATTTTGATCGCCATCGCGGTGTACATGTTTATCAGCTTGGTGGGCTTTTATATGGGCTTTAGTTTAGAACCGCACCAAGACGCCTACCGTGATGCCTTCAAAACCCAGCAAACAGCATTGACCGAGCGCTTTGACGGCTATGCATTTGAGAACCAGGAAGCCGCCAAGAAAGCTTTTGAAGACGCGCTGCATAAAGCGGAAAGTGCCGCAATAGACAAAGACAATCAGGCGCTTGAGGACCTGACTTTGACAATTCCTGATGCCAGCGCAGCAGATGAGGCATTGGCTCTCCAGTTGCGCGGGGAGTTTGTAACGGAATTAAGTGCCTTTAAGGCAGCAAACGCTGATATCGTCACCAGATATCAGGACGCCATCGGCTTCTCAACCATCCTGTTTTGGGCCATGGCCGTCATGGTCGGCACCATGCAAGGCGGCATCCAGGCCACTAGCCGCAGCTACTTTGGCAAGCTGGTACCCAAGAAGCGCTCCAATGAATACTTTGGGTTCTTTGACATCTTTGGCAAGTTTGCCACCGTCATAGGTCCTTTGCTGTACGCCCTGATTGGCGGACTGACAGGCCGCTCCTCCTATGGCGCGCTCTGCCTGATGTTGCTGTTTTTGGCAGGCTTCATCATTTTAGTCTATGCCAAAAAGCCGCTGGAGGAACTGGAAGCGCAGCGCGCACAGCAAGCCTTGTTAGAAGCGCAGGAATAATGTTGTAACCAACACAAAACCCACCGGGTACCTTGTGTCCGGTGGGTTTTGTGTTGGTTGGAGGGCTTTATTAGAGCGCGCCTACTACATCATGGGGCAGGTACAGCTCCTCCAGGTAGCTCATCTCGTCCTCAGACAGCTGGATATCCACCGCCTTCACCGCATCCTCTACATGGGGCAATTTGGTCGCGCCGATAATGGGCGCCGCCAGCATGGGCTTGTGCATTAGCCATGCCAGCGCGACTTGGCTCATGGAGACCCCGTGATCTGCAGCAAGTTTGGAGACATGTTCAATGATTCCGCTGTCCTGATCCTCTGTTTTTGCGTACTTGGAGATGGCAATCTGATCAGTCTGATGGCGTTTGGTTTCCCCTTCCCCCGGCTTCCTGGACAGGCGGCCAGCCGCTAAAGGACTGTAGGGCGTCAGGGCGACGCCGGCGTCCTGGCAGTAGGGCACCATCTCACGCTCCTCCTCACGATACAGCAGGTTCCAGTGGTTTTGCATCGATACGAAATTGCTCCACCCGCGCGACTCGGCTATATTGCGTGCCTTTTGGAACTGCCAGGCGTACATGGCAGACGCGCCAAGGTAGCGGACCTTTCCCGCGCGCACCACGTCGTTTAAGGCTTCCATGGTCTCCTCAATGGGCGTGTGATAGTCAAAGCGGTGGATGATATACAGGTCAACATAGTCCGTCCCCAGCCTCCGCAGGCTGTGGTCCAATTCACTTAAGATGGCCTTTCTGGAAAGGCCGCCCCCATTAGGTGATTGACGCATGGTGCTAAACACCTTGGTCGCGATGACAATCTCATCACGATTGGCATAATCCTTCAAGGCACGACCCAGGATTTCCTCGCTCACACCCATGGAGTAGACATTGGCGGTATCAAAAAAATTGATGCCCAAATCCAGCGCTTTTTTGATGATTGTGCGCGAATCCGCCTCATCCAGCACCCATTTGTGCAGCCAGTTTGTCGCGTCACCAAAGCTCATACAGCCAAGACAGATGCGGGATACATCCAGCCCGGTTGTTCCCAGTTTTGTGTATTTCATGCCAACCTCCTATTTCCCTACGCAAAAAGTCGCGAAGACCTCGTCCAGCAGTGCTTCGCTGAAGTTGTCGCCGGTTATCTCGCCCAGCAGTGCTAAGGCCTCATTCAAATCCACCGCGCACAAATCCAGCGGCAAACTGTTCTGCATCGCCTGTGCGGCGCGTCTTAAGGCTTCAGCCGCCTTCCTTGCCAGCTTCATGTGCCGCACCAAGGTCAGCGTGTTCTGCCCGGGATTGCCGGCAGCCGCACGCAGTCGGGCGCGCAAGGCATCAAGCCCAATGCCAGACTGCGCTGAGAGGGTCATTGTTACATGCTCTGGGAGTTGCTGCTTCAAAAGCCAGTTTGCGAAGCCTGGATGCTCTGGCAAGTCAGACTTGTTGAAGATATACAGGTTATCCATCCCCGCAATCAGCTGCAGGATGGCTTCGTCCTCCAAATCCGGCTCCTGGCCGATGTCCAGCACCATCAGACGCAAATCTGCGCTTTTGATGGCCTCCCGCGCGCGACCCACGCCGATTTGCTCCACCGTCTCCTTGCTGTCCCTGATGCCGGCGGTATCCTTTAAATGAATGCGGATTCCGTCCATCTGGATGCTGCCCTCCACTGTGTCCCGTGTTGTGCCTGGGATATCGGTCACAATGGCGCGTTCCTCCATCAACAGGGCATTGAGCAAGGAGGATTTGCCCGCGTTGGGCTTGCCGCAGATTACTACGCGCAATCCCTCCTCCAGCACCGCTGCGCCGCGCTCATCACAGGCTGCCAACAGTTTGTCTGACAGCTTCAGCAAGTCCGGCGCAATCACGCCGACGGCTTCGTCCTCCTCTATCTCCTCCGGGTAATCAATCGCAGCGGTTACGCCGGCCATCAGGGAGATCAGCTGTTTCTGCGCATCCTTTACAAAGCGCAGGGTGCCGCCTTGCAATTGGCGCAGTGCCGCGTCTGCTGCCTGCTGGCCAGTGGCGGAAATCAACTGCATCACAGCTTCCGCCTGGCTTAAATCAATCCGGCCGTTTTCAAAAGCGCGGCGGGTAAACTCTCCTGGTTTTGCCGCCTCCGCCCCGCAGTTAAACACAGCGTGCAGGATGCTGGTGACCACCTGCTCCCCACCGTGAACCTGGATTTCCACCACATCCTCCCGGGTGTAGCTGCTCGGCGCGCGCATCACCACCGTCATGCACTCGTCCACAGGCTGGCCATTTATGACGATATGTCCGTACATCATCGAGCGGTCCGCAAACGCTGTTTTTTTGCCCGCGGGTACAAACAGTTTGCTTAAAATATGAACAGCCTGAGGACCCGAAATCCGGATGACTGCAAGGCCTCCTTTGCCTGGCGGCGTCGCCAACGCCGCGATGGTGCTTGTGTTCATCTGCCCCTCCTTTTTATCACAGTATATAAGAGCATTTAATTCAAGGCAAGGCGCGTTGAATCCCTCCGATGCTTTTAGTATACTAATGCCAAGAAGGAGGATGACGATGGCATTTGCGCACCTGCATTTACATACAGAATTTAGCCTGCTGGACGGAGCCTGCCGGATTAAACCGCTCATCGCGCGATTAAAGGAATTGAATATGGACGCCTGCGCGGTCACCGACCACGGCGTGCTGTACGGCGCAGTTGATTTCTACAAGGAGTGTAAGCGTCACGGCATCCATCCGGTGATCGGCTGTGAGGTGTATGTAACGCAGGACCGGTATGAGAAAACCGGCGCCAACCGCGAGTACAGCCACCTGATTTTGCTGTGTGAGAATATGACAGGTTATCAAAACCTGATGAAGTTGAGCAGCGCTGGTTTTACCGAAGGCTTCTATTATAAACCGCGGATTGATTTGGAGTTGCTAAAGGAGCACCATGAGGGCCTGATTGCCAGCTCTGCCTGTTTATCTGGCGAATTACCCAAGCTGCTGCTGGAAAACCGCTATGAGGACGCGAAGGCGCATGCCCTTTTGATGCAGGACATCATGGGAGAGGGCAATTACTTCATTGAGCTGATGGACCACGCCATCCGCGAGCAGAAGCTGGTGCTGCCGCAGTTGGTGAAGCTGTCCCGCGAGACGGGCATCCCGCTGATTGCGACCAATGACTGTCATTACCTCAAAAAAGAAGACGCGGCTGCGCAAGAGGTGCTGATGTGCATCCAGACAGGCAAGACCCTTGAGGATGAGCAGCGCATGCGCATGGAAACGGAAGAATTATACGTGAAAAGCGAGGAGGAGATGCGCGCACTCTTCCCCCATTTGGGTGATGCCATCACCCGCACGCATGAGATTGCCATGCGCTGCCAGGTAGACTTTGATTTTTCCGCCCATCACCTGCCCCTTTATATCCCCAATCAACCAACAAAAGAGAGCAACACGGAGATCCTTCAGCGACTGTGTTTTGAAGGCCTTCACGCCCGGTATCCAGTAAACCCTGAGGAGGCGATCAAGCGCCTGGAGTATGAGCTGTCCGTAATCAACAGTATGGGTTTTGTGGATTATTTCCTTATCGTGTGGGATTTTATCCGCTATGCGCGGGAAAACGACATCATGGTGGGCCCTGGCCGCGGCAGCGGCGCGGGTTCCATCGTCGCCTACTGCCTGAACATCACCCAACTGGATCCCTTGAAATATAAACTGCTTTTTGAGCGCTTTTTAAACCCTGAGCGCGTGTCCATGCCTGATTTGGACATCGACCTGTGCTATGAGCGCCGGGGCGAGGTCATCGACTATGTAGCGGATAAGTACGGGCATGACCACGTCGCTCAGATCATCACCTTTGGCACCATGGCCGCCCGCGGTGTCATCCGCGATGTAGGCAGGGTGCTGGGCTATACCTATCAGGAGACTGACCAGGTCGCCAAGCTGGTGCCGATGGAGCTGAACATCACGCTGGAGCGCGCGCTGCAGCAAAGCCCCCAGCTGCGGGAACTGCAGCAGGAAAACCCCCGGGTCAGGCGCTTGTTGGACACGGCCTCGCTGCTGGAGGGTATGCCGCGCCACGCCGCAACCCATGCCGCAGGCGTCTTGATTACCCAAAAGCCGGTGACGGACTATGTGCCGCTTCAAACCAATGACACGGTGATCACCACGCAGTACGCCATGGGCAATATTGAGGAGTTGGGGCTGCTTAAAACAGACTTTTTGGGCCTGCGTACCCTGACGGTCATCCGGGACGCGCTGGAGTTGATGACGAACTCTGACATACACATGACGGCGGATGAAATCCCCATTGATGACCCCTCCGTTTACGCCATGCTGTCAACCGGGGACACGGATGGCCTGTTCCAGTTGGAAAGCGCGGGGATGCGCAGCTTTATCGCAGAACTTAAGCCCGAGAGCTTTGAGGACATCATCGCTGCCATCTCCCTGTACCGTCCCGGCCCCATGGCCTCCATCCCCCGTTTCATCCAGGGCAAAAACAACCCAAAAAGCATCCGCTACATCACACCGGAATTGGCGCCCATTTTGGGTGTCACACATGGCTGCATGGTGTATCAGGAGCAGGTGATGCAGATTGTGCGCGATCTGGCGGGCTTTAGCTACGGACGCAGCGACCAGATTCGCCGCGCGATGAGCAAGAAAAAAAAGGAGATCATGGACCGGGAACGCGAAGTCTTTATTCATGGCTCGCAAAAGGACGGCGTGCCTGGCTGCCTTAAAAACGGCATCAGTCAACAGGCCGCCGATGCCATTTATGAGGAAATGATCGCCTTTGCCAGCTACGCATTCAACAAATCCCACGCCGCACCCTACGCGCTGCTGAGCGTCAAGACAGCCTGGCTCAAGCGCCATTATCCGGCTGAGTATATGGCCGCGCTGATTAATTCGTATCTGGGCAATGCAAGTAAGGTAGCTGTCTATGTACAGTTTTGCAGACGAAACGATATTCCTGTGCTGCCGCCGCTTATCAATCACTCGCATGTGAAGTTTGTTGTGGATAGACAGGATAGGAAAAAGGGCATTCGCTTTGGCCTCAACGCTATCAAGAGCCTGGGTGAAAAAGCCGCCCTGGCGATTGTGAATGAGCGGCAAAAGCGCGGAGAGTACCGGGACATCTTTGACTTTTGTGAGCGGGTAGACGGCAGCCTGGTCAACAAGCGCGCGGTGGAAGCGCTGATTAAGGCGGGCGCTTTTGATGGCTTGGGCGGCAACCGAGTGCAGTGCATGCAGGTATATGAAGCCGTGATGGATCAGCAATCGCGGCAAAAACGCAACCACCATAAAAACCAGATGTCCTTGTTTGACGCCGCTTTTGAGGAACGTTTTGAACTCAACACCATCCCCTACCCGGATGTGGAGGAGTATCCCAAGAGTACCTTGCTGGCGATGGAAAAAGAGGTGACCGGCATCTACATCACCGGCCATCCGCTGGATGAGTACGCCCATGAGTTAGACAAGCTAACCTGGTCCACCAAGGTGCTGGACGAATTAGCAGAGCGCGAGGACCGCGGCTTGGGTGAGGATGGCCGTCAGGTGTCCTTAGGCGGGTTGGTGGCGGGCATCAAACAAAAGGCAACGCGCAAGGGCGACATCATGGCCTTTGTCACGCTGGAGGATTTGACGGGGCAGGTAGAGTGCCTGTTTTTCCCCAGGGTATGGGAGCGCCACGCCCACCTCATCAGGGAGGACATGGCCTGCCTGCTCACGGGCAAGCTGTCGGTTCAGGAGGACAGACCCACCAGCCTGATTGTGGACAGCGCGCGGGCACTTCGTGAACAGGAAAAGCCGGCGGACACAAGCCCTGAAGAAACCGAGTCTTTGCTTGCAAAAGACGCATCCGTCAAGTTATACTTACAAGTAACCCGTGAACAGATGCCAGCGTGTGAAAAACTGCTGAAACGACAACCTGGTCACATCCCGGTGTACTTTCACCTAAAAGATGAACAGTTGACCTTGCTGGCCCCGCGGGATTGGTGGATTCATGAAGCGCTGGACGCACGTGCAGACTTATTGACAATCCTGCCAAGCGAACAAATCAAGGTGGTGAACAAGACAAAATGAACAGAATGAGTTTAACAGTGCCTGCAAGTGAGGAATGGGGCCTAGTCGTCAGGACATCCTTAGGCGCTGTCGGCGTGATGGCCAACCTGTCCCTGGACGTGATTGATGATTTGCGCAGCGCAGTGGAGGAGGCCTTTGACCTGGTCACGCACCAGGAGCGTTTGGTGGAGAAAGTGACCCTCAGCTGCAAAATCGAGGATGATTTAATCCATATCATCCTGGACGCGCAGCGCGCGCCGGACGCGCAGGCCTGTGACCTGATGGACCCAGAGGTCGCGCAGCTGATTATCGGTACGCTGGTAACTGAGGTGAAACTGGAAGGGGATCAATGCGGCATTTATACCGTAAAAATGTCCTTGCCAACAGGAGCATAAGCAGTGATCAACGCAGATGATATCCACAACGCCGCAATGCGGTACGCCAAAGAGCGCACAAAGGAAGCCATGGACGATGCGGTCGCCGTTGCGCTGCCCCTTTGCAATGCCATCGCGGCGCGGTTTACGGGCCGGGGCATTGAACTGGAGGACCTGCGGCAGGTAGCAGCCATGGCGCTGGTCAACGCGCTTAACGGGTTTGACCCTGACCGCGGGCTGCGCTTTACGACCTATGTCACCCCAACCATTACCGGCACCGTACGCAACTACATCCGTGACCGTGCGCAACTGGTGCGCACACCACGCGGTTTGCGCGAGCAGGGCATGCAGATGGACCGCGCGCTGGAGAGGATGACTCAAAAGATGCACAGGGAACCCACAGCGCCTGAGCTTGCTGATCATTTGGGTTGGACCCTTGAGCAGGTGATTTCCGTGCACGCCTCGCGCGAAAAATCCCAGGTGGCAAGCTTGGACGCGCAGGATGACAACGGGATGCGCGTATTTGACCACCTCGGCATCTCCGAGCGCGGCTTTGAAGATTTTGAGATGCGGGAGGATTTGCGCAAGGCGATGATGACCTTGACCGCACAAGAGCGCAAGCTGATCAAGCTGCGCTTCCAGGATCTGTTAAGCCAGCAGGCGAGCGCGAAAAAGCTGAATTTAACCCAGATGCAGGTATCCCGTATGGAGCGCCGTGTCCTGCGCACCTTAAAGAGCGTCATGCAGACGACATGAAACGGCAGACCATCGCAGACTGGTTGATTTTTCACGGGCTGTGCGCAGACAAGAAGAACGCCACAGCCCTTCTTATGACCGGGAAGGTGTTAATCAACAATGTTCCCGCGCGCGCGGGCAGCCATGTCCGTTTCGATGGTGTTGTCCGCATCAAGGACCAATCCCTTCCCTATGCCTCAAAAGGAGGGCTGAAGCTGGAGGGCGCGCTTGAAAAAATGGGCGTTGATGCAGCGGGTAAGATTTGCTTGGACGCCGGTGCGTCCACTGGCGGATTCACAGATTGTTTACTGCAGCGTGGCGCAAAGACAGTGTATGCTGTGGACGTGGGCTATGGACAGCTCATCGGACGGCTGCGGCAGGACAAACGGGTTATCAACCTGGAGCGGGTCAACCTGTCTGACAAGTGCCTGCTGGACCTAGACCCCGTGCCCGGTCTTGCAACCTGTGACTTAAGCTACCTGTCACTTGTGGAGGCGGTGCCGATTTATCGGCGCATCCTGCGCAATGAGGGTGAGTTGGTAGCGCTGGTGAAGCCACTGTTTGAAATCGCGGACCCAAAAGCCCGCCGATCCGGGCAAATTACGGATGATGCCTATGCCCCCATGCTGCGCGAGCTAATTGCGACCTTTAACGCGATGCCGGGCACCCAGGTGCTGGATGTGTGCGAAAGCCCCATCACCGGCAACGCCGGGACGCTGGAGTTCTTCCTGTATATCACGTTTGGGCAAGAGCAACGCGCAATTGATTTGTCAAAGCGCATTGAGGCAAGCGTAACTGAAGCCCTTCAGACAAAAACCTATAAAAAGGCAGGTGACCTCACCCTTGGATAAACACAATGTGGTCTGGGACGACCCCAAGCTGCTGAAAAGAAAGCGGATGATTGGCATTGCCAGTATCGCCGCGGTTCTTGTTGTGTTTTTGGTGCTGGCCATTCTGCTTAAGAACCCCTTGCTCACCGCCATTCGGGACAAGGCCAGCTTCCGAACCTGGATGCAGGAGCGCGGCTTTTTGAAGTATCCTTTGATGGCTGGCATCATGGCGCTGCAAGTCATCATCGCCTTTATCCCGGGCGAACCCATCGAAATTATCGCAGGCTATATCTTTGGCGCCTGGGGCGGTTTGCTGCTGTGTCTGATAGGAACTGCACTTGGCAGCGTGCTGATTATCCTGGTGGTCCGCAAGTACGGCATGCGTGTTGTTTCGCTGTTTGTGGAGAAGGACCAAATTGAGAACCTACGTTTCTTCAAAGACCCCAAGAAGCGGGACGCTGCCATCTTTCTGCTGTTCTTAATCCCCGGTACACCCAAGGACATCCTGACCTATCTGTCAGGCCTGGTGCCTATCCATCTTGGCAAGTACCTGTTGCTGACCAGCATCGCGCGCATCCCCTCCATCATCACCTCCACCATGGGCGGCAACATGCTGGGCAAGCACGAGTACCGTTACGCGCTGCTGGTTTTCGCAGTAACGATGGCCATCACCATCTTGGCCACCTTAGGCTACCAGCTATATCAAAAACGGCGTGACAAAAAGGAAGAGCTGGTAAAACATAAGCCAGAGGCTGAAGATCCCGCTGGGCTGCCTGAGGCAGAGCAAACGGCGCCCGTGCAACAGCCAGCGCCTAAAAAGAAACCCGCGCAAAAACCACACGCTAAAAAGGAATCCGGCAATGTTTCAGCGTAATGATGAGGCCCGCCTCTTTGGCGTCACCGCGGTGGAGAACATCTTCATCACGGAGTATTTGCCCGCCGCTGATGGGGACAAAATCAAAGTCTATTTATATGGCCTTTATCGCAGCCAGTTTGGCGAGGAAAGCTTTGGTGTAAAGGAAATGGCCATCTCCCTGTCTATCGAAGAGGGGCAGGTGTTATCCGCGCTGCGCTATTGGGAGCGCCGCAGGCTGGTGGAGCGCGTCAGCGACCAACCGCCTACCTTTATTTTTCACCATCTGGGCCAACGCTTCATGACCGGGCAAGACCAGATATCCGGCGATGAGGACTACATCCTGTTCTCAGACGCAGTCAACACGCAACTGGGCAGCCGGCGCAAGTTGCGCGAGAGCGATATCTCCATGGCCTATGAATGGGTGGAGGACTTGGGGCTGCCGCAGGAGATTATCCTGATGCTGCTCAATTATTTTGCGGATACAAGGGGAGCGCATTTCTCCTTCAAAAGCGCGCAAACCACAGCTGTTATGATGAAGGAAGACGGCATCAGTACTACGGAGGATGCGGAGCAGTTCTTCAGCCATTCCAAGCGCACGCATGCCGGCGCGCGGGCTGTGCTGTCGCAGTTCAATCTAAGACGCCTGCCGACGGAGCCGGAGCTGGCGCTCTACCGCAAATGGACGGAACAATGGGGCTTTGATGACAAAGCCATCATCATCGCCTGTCAGGAAACGGTGGCAGCTAACAATCCCTCCTTCTCTTACTTAAACGGCATCTTAGACCGCATCAAGAACAAGGTGGCAACGAAAGGCTCAAAAGCCATCAAGCAGCATTTTAAGGAAGAAGGCCAGGATGTAGAGCAGGTAAAAATGGTCTTGCAGGAGTTGGGCTTGCAACACGTCAGCCCTTATACCCTGATGTCCGCTTTCCTTCTGCTGCGGGAGGCATACCCGGTTGAGATGATTATCCTGGCGGCCAAGTCCGTACGCGCACGCAATGGGAAGTTTGAGGATGTGGAGCCGCAGCTGATGACCTGGGCCAAGCAGGGGCTGAAAGAGGATAAGCAGGTGATAGAACACCTGCTGGCGCTGAAGAAGTATATGCCAAAGATGCACGAAGTGTTTGAAGCCTCCGGCATGGATGGCCGCATTGGCGAAACAGATCTGATGCGGTATCAGCAGTGGCGTGAGGAAGGGCACAGCGACGAGGTCATTTTGGAAGCCGGTAAACGGGCGCGCTCTGCCCGCCAAAAATTGAGCTATATCCAACGAATCCTGAATGACTGGAAAAAACAAGGGGTGAAAACCCTTCAGGATGTCGAGAAAGCCAGCCTTCGTCCGCAGGGCGGTTCCAAAAAGAAGGTGGCTTTCCAGGAATACGACCAGGAACAGGGCAGCGTGGATACCCCCTACGCCGGCCTTGACCTGCTGAAGGAAGCGAGGGACGCACATGGCAAATGAGTATCTATTGCAAGCAATTGAGGAGTGCGGTGCCCGCAAGTTTGACAACCAGGCGCAGGAGCGCAGGCGTATGGCCCATGCAGTCAGCCTGGCTCCGCAAATAGAGGTGCTGGATACCAAGCGCAGGGAAGACATCTTAAGCGGCCTGAAGGCTGCCATACAGGGCATCAAACCTGAGGGCATTGCAAAGAGCACCAAGCAGATTAATGAGCAGATTAAAACGCTGCTGCAAGAAAACAATTTGCCCGAGGACTATCTGGATCCCATCTTCCAGTGCGCTATCTGCCAGGACAGCGGATATGTGGGCGAAGTGGAAAAGACCTTGTGCGCCTGCGTTACAAAGCGCTATCACGAGCTGCTAAGCGGTGAGTTTGACACGCCCCATTCCCCCAGCTTCGAGCGGTTTGACTTAAAGGTGTTCCTGGAAGTCGCGCTGGATGACCAGGGCACCACCCAGCGAATGCTGATGAGCGTGCTGAAGCAACACTGTGAGCGCTTCGCGGACGCAGTGCCCGAAGGCAGACTGAACCTCTTGCTGTTTGGTCCCAGTGGCCTGGGCAAAACCTATTTATTAAAATGCGTCGCCAAGCGCGTGCGCGAACGCGGCATCCACACGCTGACCCTCAACGCCAACGCCCTGCTCAACCACATCCGACAGGCATATTTCGCCCGGGATGAAGAGGTGGATGAGCCCTATTATTCTGTTCCTTTATTATTGATTGACGACTTGGGCACCGAGCCCCTGTGGGAGAACATCACCTTGGAGCAGCTCTTCGCGCTGCTGGAGCACCGGATTCAAAACCGCTTGCAGACTGTCATCAGCACCAATCTGCCGCTGGAGCAGCTTAAAGAGCGCTACACCCGGCGTATCTACTCCCGCTTGCTGGACCAAAACCAAAGCCTTGTACTGCAGTTTATGGGTCAGGATGTGCGCTTGACACCCAGACAAAATTAATCAGTCTTCTTGTGATTCCGGCGCTTTGACGCCTTTCCCTATGCCCTTAAAGAGGGCTTTTTTTGCGTCCATCATCTCATCCACCCGCGCTAAATAGTGGTGCACATCCTTCACATTCGGGCTGCGCAGCACACGCTCCCGACCTGGGGACACCCATTTGGACACGGCGCCAGCGCCCATGGCCAGCACGATGGTGTGGTCTTCCATCATGTCGATATTGTACAAGCAGGCATAGCCAGGCTTGGCGTAGCCTACATTTTCCTGGTTGCCCGCCATATGCTTCTGGCGGTACAGATAATAAGGCTGATAGCCGTTGCGCGCGGTTTCTGACAGCGCCAGCTGCACCATCTCCCCCACCTGCGCATCTTCCGCCTGCCGTACCCCCTTGCGGTACAGGGCACTGGAGCGCTTGATGCTGAGGGTGTGAACTGTGATGGCCTCAGGGGCTAACTTTAGAATCTGTGAGAGCGAGGCAGTGAACATGTCCACATCCTCACCTGGCAGACCCGCAATTAAATCCATGTTGATGTGCGAGAAGCCCATCCGCCGCGCCAAAGAAAATGCCTCCAGGGTCTGTGCGCTTGTATGCTGGCGGCTAATTGTTTCAAGGGTGCTGTCATGCAGGCTTTGCGGGTTGACGGAGATGCGCTGCACACCAGCGTCCTTGATGACCTGCAAACTCCCCTTGGTGATCGAGTCCGGCCGCCCGGCTTCCACCGTTCGCTCTTGCGCCTGATCAAACAAAGGCTGAGCGGCTGTTAACACCTTATGCAGCAAATCCTCCGGCAGCACAGTCGGTGTGCCGCCCCCTACATACACAGAGCGCGCGGTTAAGCCATTATCCTTCATCAATCGAATCGTGCCCTCCACCTCGTGAATTAGGGCATTGACATAGTCCGGCAGCAGGCGGCCATCCCCTGCCTCACGGCTTAGGAAACTACAATAGCTGCACCGTGTCCTGCAAAAGGGAATGCCGATATAGCATGCGATTTCCCCGGGCTTAGCCTGCGGGAGGCCCGTTTGCAAACCAACAATTTCCAAAAGCAATCTGGCTTTTTCATCGGACAAACAGAATACATTCTGGACCTGCCGGACGGCTTCCTTGACGCTCTGGCCTCCAGCCATCGCGTCCATCACCAGGCGCGTAGGCCGGACACCCGTCAGCGCACCCCAGGGCGGACGGATCCCCGTCGCCTGCATCAGCGCATGAAAAAGCCCCAGCTTCTGCTGGCGCTTGTGCAGCCGCTTGGCTTCCAGAAGATCCCTTGAGAGGGTTACTGTATTTGAGACATCGGCTTGATACAGCCCATTCAGACTGACTGTACACTCACGCTCTGAGCGCAAAAGCTCTTCTTTGATATAGACCCTTAAGTCTGCATCATCAGGCGCATCCGCCTTGTCCACAGAACCAAAAAACAGGTTGAGCACATCAAAGAGCTCTGACTGAAAACCCGTGACGGGGGAAGTAAGATAAACCTTCAACGGATGATGTCCAAAGGGCCGTGCCCCGGATGAATCGTGCAGCCCTTCAGCGAAAACAGACGCCGCAGGGAGGCCCGCATGTCCTCCATGCTGCCGCCTGGCAGGTCCGTCCTGCCATAATCACCCTTGAACATCGTGTCCCCGGTGAAGATATCCTCATCCACCTTAAAACAGACGCTGCCGCGCGTGTGCCCAGGGGTGTGAAGCACGGTGAAACGAATGGCGGCTAGGTGTAAAACCTGTCCTTCCGCGAGGGAATCCGTCGCAGACGGGCGCTTCTTTGTGTCACCCATCATCATCCCAAAATTAAAGTGGCTGTCAGACAGCATCGCAGCGTCCTGGTTGTGGATGTAAATCGGCCTGTCTGCAAAGGCATACAGGGCACCGGTATGGTCAAAATGCCCATGCGTCAAAAGGACCGCAGCGACTGCGCGGGAATCAAGCGCTTTTTGAATCATGTCCGCATCAGCGCCTGGGTCGATGATGACCGCGTCCTCCCGGCCCTCTTGGTACAAGATATAACAATTGGTTTCCAACTCACCCACTGGGAGCGTAATGATGTGCATGCGGCCTCCTAAAACTGTTTCTTGGAATCAAGCAGGAGGGTGACTGGGCCATCATTGACCAGGGTTACTTCCATGTGCGCACGGAAAACACCGCGCGCTACTGGAACATGATGGCTTTCCAGCCGCTCACAACAGGCGATGTACAGCTCATTGGCGCGCACCGGCTCCTCAGCCTGGGTGAAACCTGGACGGTTTTGACCCCTGGCATCCCCCAGCAGGGTGAACTGACTGACAAGCAGCACCTCACCGCCCACGTCCTTGACGCTGCGGTTCATCTTGCCCTCGTCGTCCGCGAAAATACGCAGTTTGGCAATCTTATCGCCCAGGTATTGCGCGTCCTTATCGGTATCGCCTGTCTCCACACCCAGCAGGACCATCAAACCATGTTTGATTTGACCTGTGATGTTTCCTTCTACAGCTACGGATGCCTGGGTCACCCGCTGAACAACTGCTCTCATGATGCTCCTCTACCTTATCTACCGCGCGCTGCGGAAGGCTTCCAGCACATCCGAACGTTTTTGCATCCGGGTGATTACGTTCTTCACCTGTTCCTTGCTGGTTACCTGCAAAACCAGGTGCAGCCGGCGGATGCCTTTTTTAACCTCTTCCTGGGAGCCGGCCACCACCGGGGTGCCAGCGTTGGCGATGTACATCATCATCTCACCCAGGATGTTCGGGCTGTCATACACAGTTAGTCTGATGCTGGCGTTGAAATTGCCAGCGTCCTCATCCGCCCAGCTGACATTGATTAGGCGCTCTTCCTCCGCGTTGACGGCATTGACACAGTCCGCCTTGTGCACGGTTACCCCGCGGCCCCTTGTAATAAAACCGATGATGTCATCCCCCGGCACCGGGTTGCAGCATTGGCCAAAGCGAACCAGCATGCCCGATCCACCCTCCACATAGATGCCGTGGGTGGGCTTGCCCTGATGCCGAATGTGCTTGGGATCCGGGATGGTGACGGGCTTCTTTTCTTGCAATTGGTCTGTCGCCCGTTTTTGCTCCTCCAGAAATTTTGAGATCACATAAACTGAGGGTATCCCGCCGTAACCAACCGCACCGTACAATGCCTCTAGATCCGGGAAGGAATAGCGCTTGAGGATGGGCTCGTAAAACTCGGGCTTGGTGAGCTCGCCCAGCTTCACACCACGGCGCTTTGCCTCGTGCTCCAGGATGTCGCGCCCCTTTTGGATGTTTTCACCGCGCAGTTCCTTTTTGAAAAACTGGCGAATCTTGGACTTGGCCTGCTGGGTTTTTACCACGCTCAACCAGTCTAAACTGGGGCCCTTTGAGTGGGAGGAGGTCATGACCTCCACCCGGTCGCCCGTTTTCAGCTCTGTCTGCAAAGGGACCATCTTGCCGTTCACCTTGGCGCCGACGCAGGAGTTGCCCACGTGAGAGTGGATGCGATAAGCAAAATCCAGCGGGGTCGCCCCGCGCTGCAAGTTGATGATGTCCCCCTTAGGGGTGAAGACAAAAATGTCCTCGCTGAACAGGTCGGTCTTCAGCCCGTCAATGAACTCCTTGCTGTCCCTGGTTTCTGATTGCCAGTCCAAAATCTGCCGCAACCAGTAAAGCTTTTTGTCCAGCCCGCCATCAGCGGAGCCTTCTTTGTAATTCCAGTGTGCCGCGATGCCGTACTCGGCAATCTGATGCATCTCCCGCGTGCGAATCTGCACCTCAAAGGGGGAAGGAATGGTGCGCCCGCCAATCAAGGTGGTATGCAGAGACTGATACATGTTGGACTTTGGCGTGGAAATAAAATCCTTGAAGCGGCCGGGCATCTGCGTCCACAAGGTGTGCGCAATCCCAAGCACCGTATAGCATTCCGGAATCGTATCCACCACCACGCGCACCGCAATTAAATCATAAATCTGGTCAAAGGAACGGTTCTGTATGACCATCTTTCGATAGATGCTGTACAGGTGCTTGGGCCTGCCATCAATCTCAAAACTGTGCATGCCCATCTCGTGAATCTTCTCGCTTAAGGTATTGATGATGGTCTTGATCTGTTCTTCCCGCTCGATGCGTTTTTGCCCCACCTTGATGGCGACATCCTTGTAGCCGTCTGGATCCAGATACCGCAGTGCCAGATCCTCTATCTCTGCCTTGATGGTGTATACACCCAGACGGTGTGCCAAAGGCGCATAGATGTCCAGCGTCTCCTGCGCGATGGCGACCTGGCGCTCAGCTGGCTGGTGCGTCAGCGTGCGCATGTTGTGCAGGCGGTCCGCCAGTTTAATGAGAATGACACGGATGTCCTTGCTCATCGCCAGGATCATCTTCCGCCATGACTCGGCCTGCTGTTCCTCCCGGTCCATGAAGTCCAGCTGACCCAGTTTGGTCACGCCATCGACTAAAACAGCAATCTCCTCACCAAACTCCTTCTGGATGGTTTCAAGTGTGATGCCTTCCACATCCTCCACCGTATCATGCAAAAGACCCGCCGCGACGGAGCTGGCATCCAACTGCAATTCCACCAGGATGCTGGCGACGTGAATGGGGTGAGACACATACGGCTCCCCGCTGAGCCTGACCTGGCCCTCATGCGCGGCTACAGCGAAATCATAGGCTTTTTTAACCAGCACAAGTGACTCCGCCGTGCTATATTTGCTTAGCCGGGCAGTCATTTCCTCCAGGTTCATCCGTTCAAATGCTGTGTGAGCCATCTCTCTCCTTAGGTGGTCAGCTTTCTGTACAGAGGGCTTTGCTCTGGGCCGATGCGCTTCATGGGCAGCATGCGGCGGAAGTTTCCCTCCTCATCCAATTGTACCAGACCCAGCTGCTCAAATATCATCAGGGCGATAAAATCTTTTCCTGGGTGCTGTGTAAAGCCCGCGATAGTGCCGTTCCGCAAACATACATAGATGCTTCGCAGCTCCTCAATGCTGGGCGTACATTGTGTCATGAGGTCACCCAGGGCTTTACTTTGCGGCAAAACGAAGGCCTTTTTTGCGCCAGTCTTGCGCAAGGCTTTGTGTACGGAGCATGCATTGGGCAAGCCATCCGCAAAGATCAGTTGCTCAAAGCTTGCAAAATGGAGGTCAACATCCGGCGCGTACACGATGGCGTTGAAGGCGCGCGGGTCCGTCGCCTGGCTTACACAAACCTGGAAATCCGGGAATCGCTGCCGCAAAGCGTTGGCCGTCTGATGCGTATAGGCAATGAGCAGCGTGCCGCGCTTGTCCCCGATTTCCGGGATGTCCGTCACTTGATGAACGACTCCCGCATCAAGGCTGTCTCCCATCAGTGCGCTGGTTATCGCGCGCGCCTGCAGCAGGCTGTCTTGCTCAAAGGCATTCATCCCGGGTAAAAGCGCCTTGATTTTCAGCTGCGCTGTCACCTTGCCGTTAAACTCATTGCGTGCCACACTGCCCACCAAAGTGACGTCCTTACCCAAGATCTTTCCCATCATGCCAAAGCCAAAGGCGATGCCGTCACGCACCGTGCCTGACTGGCCGACCGTCAGTTTCAGGTGCGCGCCCTCGCTGCCCACTGCCCGGGCGGTCACCAGCTGCAGGTTTTCCATTAAAAAAACCGGGGAGGGATTGCCCATTCCAAAGGGCGCCAGCTGGTCCAACAGCGAAACAGTATCCAGGTTGACCTGGGACAGGGGCAGGCTGGTATCATACTCGGTCTCGGGAATCAAATCCCCTTCCCCCAGCTGACGTTTGACCGCTTCATCAAACCTTGTTTTGAAGGCATCCAGGTTCTCTTCCCTCACAGCCAGACCTGCCGCCATGGTATGGCCACCAAAGCGGGTCAGCATCGCCTCACAGTCCTTAAGCGCCGCGTATAAATCCACAATGCCCGCGCTGCGGCCGGAACCTGCGTATTCCTCCCCGTTTTTGCTCAGCGCGATGGCGGGGTAATTCCAGCGCTCCGCCAGCTTACCCGCGGTCAAGCCAACCACGCCAGGGTTCCAGTCCTCGCCCTGTACCACGATGCTGCGCAAAGAGCGCAGGTCCATTTGACGTACCTGTTCGGAGGCTTCCTTCAGCGTTTCCTGCTCGATTTCACGGCGCTCGCGGTTTAGCAGGTCCATCTGCTCTGCCAGGTGATTTGCTTGTGCCTGGTCGCGACTCATCAGCAAACTCAGCGCGTCCTGCGCATCGGCCAGGCGCCCTGTTGCGTTTAGTCGGGGTGCTAATTGAAAGGCGATATGCTCCGAGGTGAGCGAGGTGCCGGCGCGAATCCCAGCCACCTGCATCAGCGCCTGCAAACCTAGGCGTTTGCTCTGTTGTATTTCCGTCAAACCCAAGCTGACGATGACACGGTTTTCGCCTGTTAAGTGCACCATGTCAGCAACCGTTGCAAGCGCAGCCAAATCCAAAGAAGCCCACGCCTTCTCCTGTCCCAATAACGCGCAGGCGAACTTCCAGGCAACGCCTGCGCCGCATAAATTGGGCTCAGGATAACCCGCCAGTTGTGGGTGGATGATGGCATCCGCATCCGGCAAGGACTCCGGCAGGGTGTGGTGATCGGTGATAATCACCTGCATCCCAAGGCTTTTGGCCAAGTCCACTTCATCCACCGCAGTGATGCCGCAGTCCACGCTGAACAGAACCTCGGCCTGCTTTGAAAGCATCAAAACCGCGCTCTGATTTATCCCATAGCCTTCGCTTTGGCGGGTGGGGATGTAGGGAAAGGCTTTGACACCCAGCGCCTGCAGTGCCTCCAGGATGATGGCGCTGGCACAGACGCCGTCCGCGTCATAATCGCCATAAACCGCGACAATCTGGCCTTGTTCCATGGCCTGTTTGACAAGGTCACAGGCTTTTTGCATCCCGTGCATCAAGAAGGGATTGTGTAAGTGCTCCGCCTTTGGGTTTAGGTAAACCTGCGCGTCCTGTACAGTAGAAATTCCGCGCGCGTGCAGCAGCGCTGCCAGATAATCAGGATAGCCTGGCAAGGTGAAGGGGATTGCGCGCGGGCTTAGTTTTCTCATACAAGCCTTTCTGATATCAAACGAAAAGGAAAAAGCGCCCTCCAAGCAGGAAGGCGCTCTTTGAAATTATCTTCTGCTCAGCTTTTTGGTGGATAGCGCCGCCCAGATGAAGGGTGTAATCAGGCAGGAAGACAGCAGCGCACTGATAAGACCCGTAAACAAGGGCAGGATGGCACCAATCATGTGCTTGTTGCCGCTGACGATGAAGGCGGCCAGGATAAGCAGGGCTGCGACAGCTACCAGCATCTTCAGCGGACGGTGCTGGTTGCGGGACTCAGAGGCGGCCTCGTCCCGTGCCAGGCCGCGGCTGGAACCGCCGCGCACCAGAACACGCGCGGTGCGGATCTGGGGAATGGTAAAGGCGTAGGTTGCCACCAGGCCTGCCATCAAG
>JAAYFC010000069.1 GCA_012728435.1 Clostridiales bacterium
AGCGGGCACCATGAAGGCAAACGCCGAAGCCGTCAAAAGCTTTGACAAAGCGGGCATGGCTGCCTTCCTTAAAAAGACAGCCGCAGATTATTACGCGCGGCGCGAGGAAGAGATTACCAAACTGAACATCGACATGCGCGAGTTGGAACGGAACATCCTGCTGCGCGCCGTTGATAACCGCTGGATGGATCACATCGACGCCATGGACCAGCTGCGCGAAGGCATTGGTCTGCGCGCCTACGCCCAGCGCAACCCGGTAATGGAATACAAGGTTGAAAGCTACGACATGTTTGATGAGATGACCCGGCTGATTCAGGAGGACACCATCCGCACCCTGTTTCAGCTGCGCATCCAGCAACCGCAGGAGCGCACAGCTGTAGCCCGTGTTACCAGCCAGAGCAGCGCGCAGCAGCAACCGAAGAAGACCAACCAGCCCATCCGGACCAAGCCCGGTGAGAAGGTGGGCCGCAACAGCCCCTGCCCCTGCGGCAGCGGCAAGAAATACAAGCATTGCCACGGGCGGCAGGGCAACCAAGAGTAAAGGAAATTAATGATGATAATCGGCGCGGATCAAATACAACAAAATCTGGACAGCATGCAGGAGTCGCTGAAGGAAATCCGCAGCGGCCTTCGCATTGAGCAGATGCAGCGGGAGTTGACGGAACTGAAAGAGGAGATGGCAGCGCCCGGTTTCTGGGACAACCTTGAGCGCTCCACGGTGGTCAACAAGCGCATCGCCCGGCTGGAAAACAAAATTGAGCAGTATGAATCCTTGGAAAATGCCCGGGAGGACCTTTCCCTGATGCTGGACATGGCGCTGGAGGAAGAGGACGCGGGCATCGTGGCCGAAGTGGAAACTGACGCCCGTGACTTGCAGGAGAAGGTGGACGCCCTGGCGCTGGAGACCTTGATGCGCGGGGATTATGACCAAAACAACGCCATCCTGTCCCTACACGCGGGCGCGGGCGGCACCGAAGCCCAGGACTGGACGGGGATGCTCTACCGCATGTACTCTCGTTACTGTGAGAACATGGGCTTTAAAACTACCTTGATTGATATTCTGGAAGGCGATGAAGCGGGCGTCAAATCCGTCACGCTGGAGGTGGAGGGCGACAACGCCTATGGCTATTTGCGCAGCGAAAAAGGCGTGCACCGTCTGGTGCGCATCAGCCCCTTTGACTCAAACGCAAGACGGCATACCTCCTTTTCATCCCTGGATGTGGCGCCCATGCTGGAGGACGACGGGGAGATTGAGATCAACATGGAGGAAGTGCGTGTGGACACCTACCGCTCCACCGGCGCTGGCGGCCAGCACGTCAACAAGACTGACTCCGCCGTGCGCATGACGCATATCCCAAGCGGCATTGTGGTATCCTGCCAGAACGAGCGCTCCCAGATTCAAAACCGCGAAATGTGCATGAAGATGCTGCGCGCGCGGCTGCTGGAATTACGCGAGCGCGAGAATGAGGAGAAGATGGCCGACATCAAGGGCGAGATGAAGAAGATCGAATGGGGCAGCCAAATCCGCTCCTACGTCTTCCAACCCTACACCATGGTGAAGGACCACCGCACAGGCTATGAATCCGGCAATATTGATGACGTGATGGACGGCAACATCGGCAGCTTCATCACCGCCTATTTGAAGATGCAATAAGCTTTATGTCACAGGGTAAGAACAAAAAGGCAGCCCCATTTTGGCAGACTATCTCCATTGCGCTGATTGTTATCAGCATCCTGATGATGCTGCCCATGGCAGTCATACGCCCAGCCAGCGACAGCCAGTATGTCGCTGGTTTGTTTGAGCAGCACGCGCAAACACAAGCCTTGGTCGTTGGGACAAAGGATTATCCGGTGCTTGCTGAAGGATTGTCGGACTACTTGTTTGGCAAAGCGGAAACCGCGCAAATAACTGTAGAAAAAAACGGTTTACAAAGCCCCGCCTTTTCTGAGGATGAACTGACACATCTGGCTGATGTGCGCGGCTTGTTCCGCCTGGCAAATATTGTTTTTTATGGCGGCGTTGTACTGCTGATCATCAGCGGGTTGTTAACAGCCGCTTCTTCAAGCTGGCAACCCAGGCACGTCCTGCGGCAGTTTATCAACCATGCCATCAAAGGTATATTGGTTTGTATGCTTGTGCTTTTGATTGTTGTTATCCTGGCAAGCATCAATTTTCACCAGGCTTTTTATGTGATGCATCAGTTGCTGTTCACCAATGACCTGTGGTTGTTAAACCCGCAGACGGATTTGTTGCTGATGCTGATGCCGGAACCGTTTTTCATTGCCTACGCCAAAGATGCAGGGCTGCGACGTGGTGTGGTGCTTTTGGGCGCGTTCCTGGCGTTGTTTGCTGCCCGTCATTTTACGCGCGTAAGGAAGGCACTGTCATGAATATGATTGAGCAAGACAGCCTGATCCTCGCGATTGAAAGCTCCTGCGATGAGACCGCCGCAAGCGTCATCGAAAACGGCCAGAGCATCCTGTCCAATGTGGTCTATTCCCAAATCCAGCTCCACGTACCCTATGGCGGCGTGGTGCCGGAGATCGCCAGCCGGTCGCACATTGAGAAGGTTGACCTGGTGACACAGAAGGCGATGGCGGAGGCGGGGCTTCGTTTTCAGGAACTGGATGCCGTCGCGGTGACGCAGGGACCTGGTCTTGTCGGCGCTTTGTTGGTGGGGATCAGCTACGCCAAGGGGTTGGCCTTCGCGCTGCAAAAACCCTTGATCGCTGTCAACCATATCGCGGGGCACATCGCGGCCAACTATCTGGCCCATCCGGATTTGCAACCGCCCTTTTTGTGCCTGGTGGTCTCCGGCGGGCACAGCCACCTGATTGAAGTAACAGACCAGGGTCTGAATTTGCTGGGCTGCACCCAGGATGACGCGGCGGGGGAAGCCTTTGACAAAGCAGCCCGCGTTCTGGGCCTGCCCTATCCAGGCGGCCCCAACTTGGATAAACTGGCGCAGGAGGGGAACCCGCTGGCCTATCATTTGACGGAGCCCAAGGTGGCAGGCGCCTATGACTTCAGCTTCTCCGGCTTAAAAACCGGCTTTATCAACCTCGTGCATGGCATGGACCAGCGCCAGGAAGCCTACAACAAGGCAGATCTGGCTGCCGTATTCCGGCATACTGTGGTCCATCACCTGTGCAACAAAACCATCAAAGCCTGCCAGGACAAGGGCTGGACAAGGTTGGCGCTGGCGGGCGGTGTCTCCGCCAACAGTTTGCTGCGGCACACCTTGAGTGACCTGTGTGAGGAAAACGGCATCACGCTGTATATGCCGCCCTTGTTTTTGTGCGGGGATAACGCGGCGATGATCGGGGCCGCCGCTTATGAGCAATACAAAAAAGAGCAGTTCGCGGAATGGAGCTTGAACGCGAACCCCAGTTTATCCTTACGCTTTGACGCGTAAAACGATGTGGTGGATCTCCGGCACCGGACCGATGCGCATGGGCAAAATAGAGGTGCCCACCCCGTTGCTGACCCGGATGTCCACCCCATTTTCCTGATACCAGCCGGAGCGGTACCTGTCCTTATAGATGCTGGAAGAGTGCAGGGTGCGGCCAAAGAACACCAATTGCCCGCCGTGGGTATGTCCGCACAAGGCCAGGTGGAAGGCAAAATCCGCCGCATTGGCATCTGGAATCAAATCTGGTGAATGTGGGATAAAAAAGACAAAGTCCGCGTCCTGTGATGCTGCGATGAGTGGCTCAAAATCTGGCCTGCCGCAGCGCTTGTCATCCGGCCCGCAGACTGCCAGCCGCTTGCCTTCCCGGGTGATGATGTGGGTTTCATTGACCAGGGGGATGATGTTCTTGGCCCGCATCGCGTCCAGGATATCCGGCACAATGATTTGATGCCTCGCGCCAATGTCGTGGTTGCCTAGCACTGCCAGCACGGTTTTGTCGGCCGGGAAGGCGGGGATCAGGTTAAAAAATGCCAGTGAGTTGGTGGGGATATCCCCATAATCGCCGCCCAGGATGATCAGGTCCGTATCCAGATCAACCACCTTTTGGACAACAGACAGCGCCTCCTCCTTTCTTAAAAAGGGGCCGTAATGGATGTCTGACAAAAAGGCAATGGACAGATTGTCAAAGGCCGCGGGCAAGTGTGCGGACTCGTAAGTTTCCTCACTTAAATGCAGCTGCCCCGCCAGATAAAAGGGATACAGCCATTTCTTGTCCTTGGGGACTTTTTTCAGCAAGCGGGGGAAGATGCCTGCCGCGATTTTCTTGATCACAACGACCCTCCGGGATTACTTAAAACCAATGGATGCTTTATTCTACCACAGAATGTATGCAATAAAAGGATGGTGCCCGTCATGAACATCAAACGAATTCTGCCCATTGCGCTGGTTTTGCTGATCGCAGCGCTGTTCATCATCAATTGGCAAAGCGAAAGCATACCCGCGCCGGATGTACCGACACAGACCGCGGCTTTTGCGGAAACAGTGCAACCAGTTGATACAGGTCCAACACAGCAGCCTGTATCGTCCGAGATTGATGAGGATGGTGTTTACTACACAGCGGAGGATGTCGCGCTTTATCTGCACACCTATCAGAAATTGCCCAAGAACTATCTCACCAAGCAGGAGGCCAGGGCGCTGGGGTGGAGCGGGGGCGACCTGCGGCCCTATATCAAGGATCACTCCATTGGCGGGGACCGCTTTGGCAACTATGAAGGGTTGCTGCCCAAAAAGGCGGGCAGAATTTATTATGAGTGCGATATCGACGCGCAAAACAAAGCCTCCCGCGGCGCCAAACGGATTGTGTATTCCAATGACGGCTTGATCTATTATACCGATGACCACTACGAAAGCTTCACGCTTTTATATGGAGAGGAATAAGATGCGCATTATCAAATTGGATGGCAGGAAGATGGATACCAGGCAGGCGGCCTGGGCGCATATCAAAGACGCGCTTGGTTTACCAGAATATTTCGGCAACAACCTGGACGCCCTCAGTGACAGCCTGGGGGAGATGCGCGATGTCATCATCCAGTTTTCCTATGTCAATGCGGCGCTCAATGCCCTGGGTTCCTATGGCGCCAGCATCCTGCAGGTTTTGCGGGATCAGGCGGAAAGCCGGGCGGATTTTGTCATGAAAACAAGCGCCAATTAGGCGGTCTTGCGTGCCTCCATCACCTGTGCCAGCGTCTTGCCAATGGGCTCCCGGATTACCAGGTCGGCTGCCTGATCCAGTTGCGTCGGGTCACGGTTGATGATGACCAGCTTGCCCCGTGACAGCTG
Organism: Clostridiales bacterium; assembly: GCA_012728435.1. Classification (GTDB taxonomy): domain Bacteria; phylum Bacillota; class Clostridia; order Christensenellales; family Aristaeellaceae; genus UBA6115. The sequence goes on from JAAYFC010000069.1 coordinate 5,253, forward strand.
CGCGTAATAGGCGGCCGGGTAGACAGAGAGCGAGGTGCCGCCGATGATCAGCAGGTCACTGGCCTGGATGTGGTTGACCGCGTTCTGCGTCACCTGCGGATCCAAGCCTTCCTCATACAGCACCACATCCGGGCGGATCATGCCGCCGCAGGCGCATTTTGGTTCCGCTTTTGACGCTAATATAAAATCAATCCCATCATAGGCTTTGCAGCAGCGCATGCAGTAATTGCGGTGGGTGGAGCCGTGCAGTTCACACACCGCCTTGGAACCAGCCATCTGGTGCAGGTTGTCAATGTTCTGTGTCACCACGCAGCGCAGCTTGCCTTCTTTTTCCAATTGCGCAAGCGCCACATGCGCCGCGTTGGGCTGGGCTTTGGGCGCCAGCAGGCTTTCCTTGTAAAACTGAAAAAACAGCGCGGGTTCCTTGATGAAGAAGGAATAGCTTAAAATCGTCTCCGGCGGGATCACCCGCTTTTGATGGTACAGGCCATCGGCGCTGCGGAAGTCTGGGATGCCGCTTTCAGTGGACACGCCCGCGCCGCCAAAGAACACAATGTAGGACGCTTCGTCAATCATGCTTGCCAGTTTTTGTATATCTGTCATAATAAATCCTCCAAAATCCATATTCCTGCTGTAATAAGTATACTGTTTTGGAGGAATCGGGTCAAAAAACAACCCCATTTCATGGATTGTACAAAGGACGCGCGGAAGATTTGGAAGTTTAGCCAGTGGTCAACTGGCATACATGATTGTATACTTCAGATGACAATATATCAGGAGACTGATATTGATAAAAGGAGGACTATCATGGCAAGTGTAACCCTGAAAAACATCTACAAGATTTATCCTGGCAACGTGACGGCGGTCAGCGACTTCACACTGGATATTGAGGACAAGGAATTTATCGTTCTGGTCGGTCCCTCTGGCTGCGGAAAGTCCACCACCCTGCGCATGGTCGCTGGTCTGGAAGAGATTTCTGACGGCGAGCTCTACATCGGCGACAAACTGGTCAACGATGTTGCGCCCAAGGACCGTGATATCGCGATGGTTTTCCAGAACTACGCGCTATATCCGCACATGACAGTGTATGACAACATGGCCTTTGGCCTCAAGCTGCGCAAGACCCCCAAAGAGGAGATCAAAAAGCGCGTTGAAGCCGCGGCGCACATTTTGGACATTGAGTACCTGCTCAACCGCAAACCGAAGGCGCTCTCCGGCGGTCAGCGCCAGCGTGTTGCCCTGGGCCGTGCCATCGTCCGTGAGCCCAAGGTCTTCCTGATGGACGAGCCGCTCTCCAACCTGGACGCCAAGCTTCGTGTCGCCATGCGTACGGAAATCACCAAACTGCATCAGCGTCTGCAGACCACCTTCATCTACGTCACCCATGACCAGACCGAGGCCATGACCATGGGCTCCCGCATCTGCATCATGAAGGATGGCTTTATCCAGCAGGTGGATACCCCGCAGAACAACTATGACCATCCCAACAACAAGTTTGTGGCCGGCTTCATCGGCAGCCCGCAGATGAACTTCTTTGACGTTGTCCTCAAGAAGGAAGACGACAAGGTGTTTGCCATGTTTGGCGACAACAAGATTCTGGTCCCTGAGGAGAAGCTGCGCAAGCTGAAGACCGAAGACGTCATCGGCAAGGAAGTGGTCATGGGCATCCGTCCCGAGAACATCTCCGACAGCCCCGAAGACATCCAGGCTCATCCCGATTCCGGCTTCAAGGTGCATGTTGAGGTCACTGAGCTCATGGGTTCTGAAACCTACCTCTATCTGTCCACCTCCGGCAAGGATGACAACGTCATCGCCCGTGTCGACCCCCGCACCAAGACCCATGTGGGCGACGACATCACCGTGGTCATGGACACCAGCCGCCTGCACTTCTTCGACAAGGACACCGAGGAGACCCTGCTGAACCGCTGACTCACCCCTAAAGCACTTCTGGCCGCCCGCAAGGGCGGCATTTTTGTGCCCGTTCTACTCAGCTCCGGTGCTCCCGGGTACAATTTTCGTAAGGATCAAACCAAGGAGGCTACCAGTGAACGGCAAGGATTCCCGTCCGGGCTGCGGCCATTGCGCCGCTTGCTGCGGCCTGTGCACCGGCGGCATCTCGATATTCAGCGGCCTCACCCTGGAGGAGCACCGCAGCCTGGTGCGCATTGCCCGGCATGTGGACGTGGCCAAAGGACAAACCTTATTCCACGCCGGGGACAAAACCGGGCGGATCATTGCCATGCGCTTTGGACAATTGAAGCTGCGCCGCATCAGTCCTGATGGCCAGGAGTTGATCATGGGCTTTCTGTCTGCCGGGGAAACCATGGGGGAGGACAGCCTTTATGCTGACACAGTGTATGACGCGGATCTGGTGGCCACAGAGGACAGCGGCACCTGCCTGATTTCCGCCGATGCCATCACCAGCCTGGTCCTGGTGAATCCCCAACTGGGAGCAGCCCTGCTGCGGTCCCTGGGACAAAAGCTGCACGATGCCCGCTACATGACAGAAATCCTCAGCAAGAAGCAGGCAACATCCCGCATAGCCGGCTTTTTGCTGCGGGATTTGAACCGGCAGCCAGGCGGAGAGTTCCGCCTGAGCCAGGAAGACCTGGGCAACCAGGTATGCCTGCGTCGGGAGACGGTGTCCAGATCCCTCAAAACCCTGGAACAGCTGGGCTGCATCCGTCTTACGGGGTATCGCAGCATTCAGGTTTTGAAACAGGACTGCCTGCAGGATATCTTCTTGGACGATGTTGTTCTGTGAGGAACATCACAGATTTCATCGCTGCCCTTTGCTACACTACAACCAGCACAATAGAGAAGGAGCGTGGCAAGGATGATTCGCAACATCAAAAACAATGTGGACTGGGTTGGAAAAATCGACTGGGAGCTTCGGGAGTTTCATGGTGCCGACTATTCTGTCAACCGGGGTTCGAGCCAGAACGCCTACCTGATACGGGAGGAAAAAACCGTGTTGGTGGACACTGTGTGGCTGCCCCATGCGGAGGAGTTTGTCAGCAACTTAAAACAGATCATCGACCTGAACAGCATCGACGCCATCGTGATCAATCATGGGGAGATTGACCATTCAGGCGCTTTGCCCCTGCTTATGAAGGAGATACCGGATACCCCCATTTACTGCACCGCCAATGCCGTAAAAAGCCTGGTGGGCCAGTACCACCAGCCGGACTGGAACTTCAAAACCGTCAAAACTGGCGACAGCCTGGACCTGGGCAATGGAAAGCAGCTGATTTTTGTTGAAATGCGAATGCTCCACTGGCCGGACAGCATGGCCGCCTACATGACAGGGGACAACATCCTGTTTTCTAACGACGCGTTTGGCCAGCACTATGCCGTGGAGGAGTTGTTCAACGACAAGGCCGATCAGTGCCAACTTTGGGATGAGGCGATGAAATACTACGCCAACATCTTAAATCCTTTTTCGCCGCTGGTGAAAAAGAAGATTGAGGAAGTGGTCAGCCTGAACCTGCCCATTGACATCATAGCCACCAGCCATGGCGTCATCTGGCGGGACAACCCTTTGCAGATTGTAGAAAAATATGCCCAGTGGGCCGAGGACTACCAGGAAGACCAGATCACCATTGTCTACGACACCATGTGGGATTCCACGCGGATGCTTGCCCACCGTTTGGCCGCTTACCTCAATCAGCTGGCCCCCAAAACCCGGGTGAAGCTGTACAACCTGTCCAATTCCGACAAGAACGATGTGATGACGGAGGTATTCCGCTCCAAGGCCATTGCGGTGGGGTCCCCCACGGTGGGCAACAGCATCTTGAGCTCAGTGGGCGGCTGGCTGCACTTTCTGAAGGAGTTGAAATTCAAGAAGAAGCGTGCTGCTGTCTTTGGCTCTTATGGTTGGTCTGGAGAAGGTAACAAGGAACTCCGGGAGCTGTTGACCCAGGCAGGCTTCGCAGTGGTTGAGCCCGAGGTGCGGGTCAACTGGAAGCCCAGGGAAGAGGACCTGAGCCAGGCTGAGCAGATTGCACAGGCCCTTCTGGCTGACTGATACAAGACTCACTGCTGGAATCAACGCGGCCCTATCAGGCAGATCCATCCGGACTGCCTGATTTTTCGTCTAAAATTATATCCAAATGATTACAGGATGTTGATTTATTATGAAAAATATGCAACGGTGTTTCCTGGTTTGTATGGAATCTCATGTGGATAGGCACTGGGATAAAGCCGGCATGCAAGCTGTGGATAACTCGTGAAAAAAGGGCTTGATTTTTTCTGAAAACTGAGGTCTGTTTGATAAACCACTGAAAAAAACGCATTTTCTGTGGATAAGTCTGTGGACAGTGTGGACAGAACAGGTGTTTGAGGCGGTTTGCAAACCCGGTGATTTATGCACCTGCGTTCCTGAAATTGTGCCCAGAATGCAGGATAAATTATTGCAGAGCCTTGAATACACCCCAAATTATGCAGCAACCTTCGAAATTATGCACCGCCTGGCATGTGGATACTCTGTGGGTGAAGGCAAACCATCTTGTCAACGTGTAGAAGGCTGCAGGCTATGATATACTGAACAAACTGAAACAAGGAAAGACGGATGGCGTTTGTTTCAAATACAACTGGGAGAACAGCATTTTGCCGATACAGATCATTGCAGTGGGAAAACAGCGGGAACACCTGCTGAAGCTTGCGAAGGAGTATGAGCGCAGGCTGTCCCGCTACTGCAGGCTGAGCGTTGTTGAAGTGCAGGATGAAAAGGATCCTGGTGATGCAGCCGCCCTGGTACAGAGAACCCTTGAAACCGAGGGGCAGCGCATCCTGGACCGCATCAGGCCCCAGGACATCGTGGTGGCCCTGTGCATCGAAGGGAGCCAGTGGCACAGTGAGGAGCTGAGCCAGCGCATCCGCACCTGGCATGACGAATCTGCCAGCGTCTGCTTCATTATCGGCGGGTCCCTGGGCCTTTCCCAGGGCGTTCTGCAAAGGGCCAACCTGAAACTGTCCTTGTCCCGGATGACCTTTCCCCACCAGCTGGCCAGGGTGATGCTGCTTGAACAGCTGTACCGCGCCTACAAAATCATTTCCGGAGAAAGGTATCATAAGTAAATGCGCTTGCTGCAATTACGGCTTCATCAGTTTCGCTCCTACGAGCAGCTAACCTTGATGCCGCCGCCAGGTATAACCATTTTGATTGGAGAGAATGGCGCTGGGAAAACCAATTTACTGGAAGCCATTCACCTTTGTTGCCTGGGCCGCAGCCACCGCACCAGTAACGACCGGGACATGGTTAGGCTGGGCAGCAGCACCTGTGCAGTGCATGCGAGAGTGGCAAGGACATCGGTACAGGACGAGGTTGGCGTGCGGCTGTTTGCGGCGCAAGGGGAACGCAAAATTGTCTTTGTGAACGGGAAAACCGTCCAGCGTATGGGCGAGTTGATGGGGCACATGACCTGTGTCATGTTTTCGCCGGAGGATCTGGATCTGGTGAAAGGCGCGCCCAAAGGCAGACGAACCTTCTTGGATATGCTTTTGTCCCAGAGTCAGGCAGCCTATTTTTACGCCTTGCAGCACTATAACGCCGTCTTGCGCCAACGCAATGCCTTGCTCAAGGAGATTGCCAGGAACAAGGCACAAGCAAGTATGCTGGATATCTGGGACGAGCAGCTGTCAAAGGCTGCAGCGCCCATTGTTATCCAGCGACGGGACGCGGCGAACGCCATTAGCGATTTGGCGACAGATCATTATTCCTTTATCGCCAATCGTAAACAAGAGCGCTTTTTTATGCGGTATCAAGGCTCACTGATGGACAGCTTGGACCCAGAAGCCGATATGAGGAAACGGCTGGCAGCCTCCAGGGAGGACGATCTAAGGCGCCTGGCGACAGGCCCTGGCCCGCACAGGGATGATTTGCAGTTGATGCTCTCCGGCAATGATATGCGATCCTTCGCCTCTCAGGGACAAGCCAGGACAGCAGCCCTTGCGATGCGTCTGGCGCAGATTGACATCCTCACACGTGCGCATCAGGAGACGCCGCTTTTGCTTTTGGATGATGTGATGAGTGAGTTGGATGAGGGCCGGCAGGCGCGTTTATTAGTCCGTCTGGATCGCATGCAGACGCTTTTAACCTGTACTGAACTTAGCGGCATGCAAAATGTCCGTCCTTCCTGCGTGCTTACAGTGAAGGACGGAACGGTTAAGGCTTGATCACTTTATAAGCGCGGCAGGCTGAGGACCGCTTTTCGCCATTGTGTTTGGAATATGACTGCGGAATGCATTCTGTTTTCCGCTTTTTTTTGTGTTGCCTTTGCCGCGATCTCATACAGAGCAGGTCCGGCAGTCCAATCATGCAGCGCCCTGGTTCCTTGGTTGCCAAAGAAAGTAAAGGCCAAGGATCCCAGGGCATAGACATTGGCATATTCATCCAATGCGGCACCAATCACATAGCCTTCCGGCGGGATATACCAGCTGGTTCCCGAGAGCTTGGGGTGGGGGACGCTTGTCGGAAAGCGCTCAAAATGGTTGATAGAGGAAAGCAAGGGGCGTTTTCTTTCAAAATCAATCAGAAGATGGTGGTCTGAAAGTCCTGCTATCAGATAGTCCATGGTGGTCGCTTGTACAAGGGCACTTGCCAACTGATCAAAAATGGATAGCTTTTCTATCAAAGGCAGACTGCGTAGATGTTCCATGTGCAGCTGCAAGGGCGCTAGTGCATAGCCATCGAACCACTGAAAGACCAGCGCATAGCCTTGCGCGGTTGGGAATTCGTGCAGCACCTGATTGATGGCGGGGTGTTGAAGTCTTACATACTTTGGATAGGCTGCGCGTAGACGACTTACAGCCGCATCGGGTTCACCCGCGTACATCAGCGTTGACGCTCCGGCATATTTAATAAAGTACTTATGCTCTCCAGCATCTACACCAAAGCCCAGGTTGCCGGAGATCAATTGATCGAATACGCAAAATACCCGCCCAAAGTTTTTCAGCCAGGACAGGTCATGCCAGGATTTTAAACGGACGCTCAGCCCATCATGAACGAGGGTAATCATGGGTGTTTTGTAACAGGTTCATGATGCTCGCGCGTGACATGATGAATCCACTTGTTACCCTTTAAACGCCTGTTTGCGATAATCCATTTGAAAGTCTGATCCACGCGGGTTAAGAAATACACCCAATGCAGCGGCAGCTTCAGCACAAAGGCACCGATGAAGGCGGACGGCAATACAATCAGCCAACCACAGATGGTATCCACCATCATCACAAAGCGGTTGTCGCCAGCCCCCCGGTTGATCCCCACAAAGCAGGATCCGTGATAGCTGGTGCCAATAAGCGTTAGCACACAGACATTGACCATCTTGACCGCAAGGTCCGCAGCATCCGGCGTTAAGCTGTAAAGGTTGATGAAGGGCTTTCTGATGAGGAAGACGAGTGCAGCCATCAGGATGCCAAAAACCAGGAACATCACCTGAATGGTTTTAGCGTATTCTTTGACCAGTTTCATGTTGTTTTCACCCACCGCCTTGCCGACCATCACGGCTGCGCCGCCAGCCAGGGCGAAGGTGAACAGTGTGCCCAGGTTCATCAAAGAATCCACCACACCTGCAGCGTTGCTCATCAGGATACCAAGTTGGCCAATGATAACCATCTTGAGCATGCCGATGACAGCCCACTGCGCGTCGGTAATACCTACCGGCAGGCCAAAGCGGAAGTAATCCTGCCAGGCCCAGGTTTCCTGATGGCGGATGAAGCTGATACGGAAGGGGATTGCCTTTTGCACCTTGGTGCAGTACCAGATGACAAGCAAGTTCTCAATGATACGCGCCAACAAAGTGGCGATGGCAGCACCTTGCACGCCCAGGGCGGGAAAGCCCAGTTTGCCAAAGATGAGCACATAGTTTAAACCGACATTGGCAAAAAGGGAAACCACCGTCGTATAGATGGTGATGCGGACAATCTCAACGCCCTTGAGCATGCCTATGAGGCAAGCGGTGATGGCATAGGGGAGATAGGAAAAGGAAACCAAGGGCAGATATCGAAGCGCGATGTTGACAGCTTCCGTTTCCCGCCTGTTGATGACAATGTGCAGGATATCACGGGGGAAGAGTTGAATGAGCAGGATGAAAACAGTCGCTACAGCCATCGCCATGCACATCACAGCGGCTGCAACGGCTTTGATACTCCTAGTATCCTTCTTTCCCCAATATTGGGAGACCAGCACGATGGAACCGCTGGCCAAGCCAGTTAAAAAAGCAATGGCCAAATTCGTGATGCTGTTGGACTGCACAACCGCCGCGAAAGACAGACCCTGTGCGTCCAACTGGCTCACCATCAAGTTATCTGCCAGCACAATCAGCAGGTTGATGACAGCCTGAAATGCTGCTGGCAAGGACAGCCGCAAAATGGTTTTGTAAAAATCGCGATCTTTAATCATGGAATCCCTCTTTGTTTGCTACGCGCATTATAGCAATGCGCCTCCATGTGGTCAATCTTAGTCCCTGACAAAAGCGTGCGAAACACAAAACGACTGTCGGATTTATCCAAACAAGTCTCATTTGCCTCATAGACCAAGTAAAGCAATTGATATTTATTAATGCACTATGAATTGGTCTGTTTGTTACATATGTTTGAGTCGTCCGTTGCGGGGTAACAATATGATACCACGACCATCTAAGGAGGAAGACCATGAAACACATTCTAGCGCCGCTACCCTACGCATATGATGCGTTGGAGCCATATATCGATGAGCAAACCATGACCATCCACCATACCAAACATCACCAGGCGTATATTGACAATTTAAACAAAACAATAGAAGGGACAGCGTTCGCAGATTGGTCTATTGAGGACATCATCAAGAAGCTGGACAAGCTGCCAGAAAGCATCCGTACTGCGGTGCGAAACAACGGCGGCGGCCACATTAACCACACCTTGTTCTGGAAGATATTAGGGCCTAACAGCAAGGAGAAACCTGAAGGAGACTTGGCAAAGCAGATTGATGATGCCTTTGGCAGCTTTGAAATCTTTCAGAAAGAGTTCGAAAACGCTGGTAAGACCCAGTTTGGCTCTGGATGGGCCTGGCTGGTGGTTGACAACGGAAAGCTGGCTGTCACAAAGACGGCCAACCAGGATAACCCACTCACCCAGGGCAAGACGCCGATTCTTGGTGTGGACGTGTGGGAGCACGCCTACTACCTGAAGTACCAGAACCGCAGGCCAGAGTATTTGAGCAATTTCTGGAAGATAGTCAACTGGGACGAGGTGAGCAAACGTTATGAGGAAGCAATCAAGTAAGGTTTGCGCATAGATAAAGGGCGACGTGTACACGCCGCCCTTTATGCTGGAAGACTTTGCTTAGTCTGCGTCGACATATGGCATGATTGCTACAATCTGGTCCTCAATGTATATAAAGTAGTAAAGTGTGTTGCTGGTGCTAATGTAGTTGTTGAAGAATTCAACAGCATTTCGTGCCCGGACAGGATTGTTCTTCGTGCCGTAGTAGAACAGACAATTGGGGGCAGTCTTATATTTGTATAGATAGACGGTCTCGTTCACATAGGAGGACAGGTTGCTTTTGTCCTGGTATTTAAGGCTCACAAGGTCCGCGCTGACGGTGGCGATGCCATCAGATAAAGTATAGTCGATGATGTAACCGGCTGATACACGGGTTCTGCGCTCGCTGGGGCGGCGCTGTAAGTAAATGGTATAGGTGTTTTGCGCTGTGAGGATACTGCCCTCCCCATAAACAGACACTGTTATCTGTACAGCCTGCGGGTCATCGGTCATCTGAATAATCTGGGATTTCTGCCCGCTGGCAACCACTTGACCATTCACGGTAACCACCGCATTGCTGGCGGAAGTCGTGGGGGTAAAGGTGATGCGGGAAACCCAGCTGGCAACAGTCAGCAAATAGGTGTTTTGGTAGGGGTCAAAATGCTCGGGCAGCATTTTGCCTGTGTTGGGCGCGTTGTGTACCAGGCTGGCTAGGCGCTCAGGCGGCAGCATTGGTTGCGCCAGGGCCAGCGGCGCTAAAGTGAGCAGGAGCAGTGTTGCAAGCAAAAGACTAAGTAGTTTTTTCATCTGTAAATCCTCCTTCATCAGTGTCTACATATCAAACGCGCAAGAAGACAGATTTCTTGCAGCGTTTTTTTACTCCCTGATAAATGCGTCGTAGATTGCTTTAATCGCGGATTCTAGATGATGCTCATCCACGCCAATGATAATAGACAACTCGCTGGGGGCCTGAAACATGGTGCGGATGGTGATGCCCTGTTCCGCCACTGCGGTAAACAAGCGCGCGATGGTGCCGTGCAGTTTAAACAGGCCTGCTCCCACACAGGCAACCAGGGCAATGCCTTCTTGCACATTGATGGCGTCCGGGTGAACGGCTGCCTCTATTTCGTCCATGATGACAGTGCGTTTGGAGTTGAGGGCGTCCGTATTCACCATCACGCATAGCGCATCAATGCCTGTGGGCAGATGCTCAAAGTTGATGCAGTGTTTTTCAAGAACGGACAGCACCTTGCGGCCAAAGCCAATCTCGTCATTCATCTTCATCTTCTCAAGGATGATTGTGGTAAAGCCGCGTCTGCCGGCGATGCCCGTGACAGCGGGCAGCTTGCCTATCTGCCGCAGGGTGTGCACTATCAAGGTGCCAGGATGCTGCGGATTGGCAGTGTTTCTGATGCTGGTGGGGATGCCCGCGTTGCGCACCGGAAAGACCGCATCCTCGTGCATGACACTGGCGCCCATATAACTCAATTCCCGCAATTCTCGGTAGGTCAGGCTGCTGATATAGCTGGCATCCTCAATGATACGCGGGTCGGCTGAGCGAAAGCCAGTGACGTCCGTCCAGTTCTCATATAAATCCGCGTCCAAGGCAGCCGCGACCAAAGCGCCGCTCACGTCGCTGCCGCCTCTTGTGAAGGTGCAAATGTTACTCTCTTCGTCCGCGCCGTAAAAACCGGGGATGACCGCCTTCCTGTGCTTTTTGAGCGCATCCTTGATAAGGCGCAAGGTGGCAGCCTGGTTCAGTTTACCCAGGCTGTCAAAGCGAACAATGTCCTTCGCGTCAACAAAGGGAAGATTCATCCATTTGGCGAACAGTTTGGCGCACAGGTATTCACCGCGGCTGGCAACATAGGAAATGCTGGCGCCTGTTTGCAGGGCGCTTTTGACCTCCATCAACTCGCTGTCAATGATATGATCATCGATCTCAAGTTCCCGTGCGATATCCTGATAGCGCTCTGTCACCAGGGCAAATTCGGCGTCAAAGGAAGCGCCGCGCTGTGCCTTGTTGTGGCAGGTGAGCAACAGGTCTGTGATCTTCTGGTCTGTATCGCTGCGCTTGCCAGGCGCGCTGACGACGACATAGCGGCGCCTGGGCTCCAGTGCCAGAATATCCTTGACCATATGGAAATGCGCGGCGTCCGCCAGGGAGGAACCCCCGAATTTTGCGACGATCATGTATGCCTCCAGAATTGCATTTTGAACAACGAATAACACGAAACGGCTGCTGTTCATGGAATTGCTCGTTATGCACGGCCAACCCCTGAGACAATCATAGCATATCCTGCAAACAGCCTTCAATCCTGAGCCTTTGGTGACAAGATGCGCTGTGCATGGTATAATTTGGCCGATATCATAAATCTGGTTTGGAAAGGGCTTATGGCAAAGCTAAGCAACGAAAAACGCGGCATGCTGCTGAATATTGGATTCATCGTTCTTACGCTGTTGCTGATGCTGTATTTGGTCTCAAAAGCTGGGGATCCCAAGCTAATTTTAAACGCCTTCACGACCATCCATCCCTGGTGGCTGCTGGGTGCCATTGGCTGCTTTGCAGTGCATGTGCTGCTGGAAGGGCTGATCCTACGGGTATTTTTTTATTTTCAGAAGGTGGCAATCAGCTGGGGTTCCTGCAATCTGGTGGGCTTGATTGGCATGTATTATTCATCCATCACACCGGCGGCAACTGGTGGTCAGCCGATGCAGGCCTTCGCCTTTAAAAAGCGCGGTGTCCCTTCTGGTATTGGTTATTCTTCCCTGGCGGTAAAGTTTTTCTGCTGGCAATGCGCCCTGCTCCTCATTGGTGCGATGCTGTGGATTGCGAAGGGCAGCTATGTGTATGCCCTTTTAGGCAAAGGGATATGGCTGGTAGCTTTAGGGTTTTTCTTTAACTCCCTCATGGTATCCATCGTTATTCTGCTTGCCATCAACCGCAACCTGGTTCGTGCCATCATCATCTTTTTTGTCAACCTGGGCTTCCGGGTTCGCCTCATCAAAAACAAGGAGCGGACCTCATCCAGGATGGACGCTGCCTTGGTCGATTTCCACTCCAGTGTGGAGATTTTGACCAAAAAGCCCAAGCAGTTCTTGGTGCTGTTCATCATTTCTATGATTCAGGTAACGGCGTTGATGAGCGTGCTGTACTTTATCTACCGCGGGTTTTCGCTCACCAACCATACTTACTCGCAAATTCTTGCAATCCAGTTTTTACTGTATATCACGGCCTCCTTTACGCCGCTGCCGGGAGCATCCGGTGCGCAGGAAGGTGGGTTTTACTTCTTCTTCCGCAACTTTTTTCCGGATGCCTACATTTTCGCAGCGCTGTTGATCTGGCGGTTTGTAACTTATTATCTCTTTATTATCGTGGGCTTCTTCGCAGTGTTTGCCGATCAGACGATGACCTTGCACCGCAATCGAAAGAAGCGCCTGGACATGCAGCTTGATGAGCCGCTGCAAATGGATGAAGAAATCATTGATGAAAATGAAAATGCAATATAAGGATGGATTATCGATGAAAGCAAAGATCTATGCGCACCGGGGCGCTTCCGGCTACGCGCCGGAAAACACCTTGGAGGCCTTTGAACTGGCTGTGGAACAAGGTGCGGAAGGGGTAGAGTTGGATGTTCACCTAACGCGTGACCGGCAGATAATCGTCACCCATGATGAACGGATTGACCGGGTATCCACTGGCATCGGCCTGGTGTCCATGTTGACGGTGAAAGAGATCAAAAAACACCTCTTTAACAAACCGCATCCGCAGTATATGGAGGCAAAGGCGCCTTTGCTGGAGGAGGTGTTGGAACTGCTCAAGCCAACGGGACTGCATATCAACATTGAGCTGAAAAACAGTATCCTTCCTTATAAAGGGATGGAGGCGGCTTGTCTTGAGATGGTGGCGAAATATGGGATGGAAAAGCGTGTTTTATATTCCTCCTTTAATCACCACTCCATGTTAAAACTCAAGCAAATGGATAAAACAGCCGCTTGCGGCTTGCTGTATGACTGTTGTTTGCTCAAGCCCGCGGATTATTTGCGCGCAGCTGGGATGGACGCGCTGCACCCGAATTTTTCCGATGTGCTGATGAATCCGGAAGGCTACACGGAAGCAATGCAGCAAAACGGCGCCGTCAATGTCTGGACAGTGAATGATGAGCGGGATATGCGCCTAGTGATGGAGGCCGGGGTTGATCTTTTTATCACCAACTATCCTGATAGAGCAGTTGCTTTGCGTGAATCGATGAGCTTCACATAAGAAGGACACCGCGTTTGACGCAAAAAATGCGGGATGCTATGATTAAAAGACTTTAATGAGAGGAATGAGACACAATGGCAGGTCACTCCAAATGGGCAAACATAAAGCATAGAAAGGGCAAGGCGGACGCCGAGCGGGGCAAGATCTTTACAAAGATTGGCCGGGAAATCGCGCTGGCTGTGCGTGAGGGCGGCAGTGATCCCGCGACCAACGGCAAATTGCGTGACGTCATTACCAAGGCCAGGGCCAACAATATGCCCAATGATAACATCAACCGCAGCATCAAAAAGGCGGCTGGTGAGTTGGGCAACGTGGTGTATGAGGAGATTACCTATGACGGCTACGCGCCCGGGGGCATCGCGGTGATTGTGGAAGTAGTAACAGACAACCGCAACCGGACAGCGTCTGAAGTGCGCCACATCTTTGATAAAAATGGCGGTTCTCTTGGAACCACCGGCTCTGTTGGCTATTTATTTGATTTCAAGGGCCTTATCATGATTGAAAGCAGCTCCGCTATTGACGAGGACGATCTTATGATGAAAGCGCTTGAAGCGGGCGCTGAGGATGTGCAGGTCAGCGAGGATGGCTACGAGATTTATACCTCACCAACCGACTTCTCTTCTGTCCGCGATACGCTTGAGAGCGATGGCTTCGTGTTCCTGTCAGCTGAGCGTCAAAAGATTCCACAAACCACCATGGAAGTTGCGGACCCAGACACACTGGAGAGTGTCCAGAAGCTGCTTGAGATGCTGGATGACAATGACGATGTGATGGAAGTCTACCATAACGCCGAACTGCCCGAAGAGGAAGATGATGACTGATTCAGAGTAAATCGGGGATTTCATCGCACCCAAAAAGCTGCTCCTACGGGGCAGCTTTTTGGATGGAAAATACGCTTTATAAATTAACGCTGAGGGTTTTGCTCATTAATACGGGTCCAGTCCTTGGTAGGCAGGTTTAAGAGGGCGGGGGGATAGGTTCCTTCTCGCTTAAGCACAAAACCCAGGTCCGCGTTCAGATTGCGGCCCCCGCTGGGGACAACGACGTTTTGCGCCAGGGCGATGCTCCCCTCCGCCTGATCCAAAATGCTGGCGACAAGCGGGAATTGGGTCTGGCGGATGGTCGGCTTGATCTCGTTGGGCATCTCCACCTCCAGCGTATAGCTGCCAGGGAAGAGTTGGTCAAAATGGTAGCGGCCATAGGCGTCGGTGGTGGTCTGCGCGCTGAGCTGCCCATACTGGTACAACTTAACAATCAGTTCTGGGATCCCTGGCTCATCGCGGTCCTGCATGCCATCCTGGTCAAGATCCAGCCAGGCATAATCGCCCAATCTGCCCATCGCACCCATACCGATGTCCTGGTTCGTCTTGATTTCACCCATGTTGACCTTGATGACCTCACTACGCCTGGAAGCCTGGTCCATGCCCATCTGGTCAGACAAGATCACGCTGGCTTTCAGGGTGGTGTCCACTTGGCGCGCGAAGCGGTAGCTTTCAGGCAGTTGTGCCTCCACACAGTAGGAGACAGGCATCAGCTTTTCAAAGCGATATTGTCCAGCTTCGTTCGTGGTGGTTTCCTGCAGCACCTGCCCGGATTCGCTGAGCAAACTGATTGGCAGGTCATTCACGTTCTTGGTGCTGCCGTCCATGTTCCAGACTGCACCTTCGATGCTGCCCAGATGTACGATGGCTAACAGTAAATTGGAGTTATTCTCATCCAGAACAATCTCCTTTTCCCAGGTGTTTTGCTGATGCTCCGCGTCTTTGGGCGCGGTGAGAAGGTGCAGTTCAGGCAGGCTCAAGACCAGGTCATACTGCCCGGGGAACATCATCCCACCGGTAAACAGCCCGCTCTCATCCGTGCTGAGGTTTGTGATGATCCCTGTTTTTTGGTGGGTGAGGCTTGCCTGGATTGCGTAGGGGGTATCAGTGCCTGCGTCAAATGTGTCATTCAAGTTATTGTCGTAAAACGCAGTTGCCTGAAGGCTTACAGGTATAACAGCGGGGAGCAGGCCGTTTTCAATCCGGCTGCCCATATCGATGACAAGTTCTGCAGCGCTTGTGCCGTAGATACTAGCAGGTACCAGGCTGGCATCGCTTTTGTCGATTCCAAAGCCTTCCGGAAGTGTGACAGTGACATCATAGGTGCCAGGGCGAAGCTTCTCTACCAGATACTGGCCTTCCGCGTCGCTGCTGGCGGTGTAGACTTCCTGCGTGCTTTGGTCGGTGAGTTGCAGCTGAACCCCGCTTAAAGACGCTTCCTGTTCACCCTTTAACCCGTCGTTGTTTTGATCGATGAAGGCCAGACCGGAAACAATACCTGTTTTCACCGCGAAAAGAGGCTTGAGCCCCAACTCGTCGCTTGCTTTTACGGTGATAAGGCTGCTTTTAATCTGCGTATCATCCACCAATGGTTGACTAAACTTGGCGTGAGGAGGCAGCGTAAAGGACAGGATATACTCACCTGGCAGCGCACCTTTTAATGAGAAATGGCCCTGCTCATCGCTGATTGCATTAGTGTATTCGGAGACAGGTGTTCCGTCTTCATTCAGCAGGTCGACGCGGACACCTGACAGCCCGCCCAGCTGGCCATCAAAGCCAAGATACTCATCGCCCAGCAGGATGCTGCCATTGATAACGGCAGACCGGAAGGCACCGGCATCTATTTGTGTGGCGGCCATGCCGGGTGACAGGCTAATGGGATTGGTTTGACCGTATTCTACTACCTGTTCCGCGACTTTGTTCTCAGTGCCCTGACCGGTTTCGGATAGGGCTGAAAACACATAGGGGGAGGCCAGCATAAAGCGCACGCGATAGCTTGCTGGCACCAGGTTGTCCAGGGTGTAGGTGCCTTCCGCATCCGTAGTTGTTTCGGTAACAAGCTCATTTGCATCATTCACAGCCACAATCTTAAAGCCTGCGATGCCCGTTTCATTGCCATCCCGAACACCGGAGAGGTTGCTGTCATCAAACAGAACACCGGTTATACTGGAAGGCAGCGTGACGCCAGCGAAAAGGGAAGCCTGCTCACCAACGGATAGGGGAAGGGTGACAGACAGCGCGGAAGCGGCTGTAGTACTGTAGAAGGCATTGCCTTCCGGGGCGCCTGACACGCTGAAAATCTGTCCATCTGGCAGTGTGACCTGGATATGAACCTCACCGTGGCGTACACGGGGAAGCAGAGCCCTTCCGGCTGCGTCAGTCATTGCGCTTGTTTTTACCTGATTGTCAACAATTGCCTCCACCTTGGCACCGGAGAAGGCGGGCTCGCCCTCATCCATCAGACCATTGACATTGCTGTCATGGACAGCAGAGACCATCACGCTGGACGCGGGCATGACGCCAATGGGTTCAAGCTGCGTCGCGCCGTCCTCACGGACATTTAGCTTCATGGATTGGTTCGCTGTGAATCCATCTGTGAAAAGGGAGGGACTGCCCGGCAAGGCAAACATGATGCCCTCGGGCAAATCCGCCTGAATGCTGTATTCACCGGCCTGCAGGTACTCAAATGAGAATTCAGCGTCCTGAGTGGTGGTGATGGTTCGGGTGACGTTCATCTCCAGATGGGTCAGGGTGATCAGGATACCCGGGTAACCGCCCTCATTTGCATCACGCACTCCGTCCATATTGCTGTCGTTCCAGATGCTGCCGCGGAGGGTACCTGCCTTGACACCGCCAATGCCCATGCCAAGGCTGCGGTCTAATTTGAAAGGCTCAGAGATGCCGCGGTTGTTCTCCGTAGGTGGAATCACATTGTAAAAAGGGTTAATCTTCTGGCCTAGCGGACCGATGATGTAGGGCTCCGGCATTGACACCGCGATGCGGTAGGTTGCCGGTGTTAAATCGCGGAACTGAAGATCCCCCTTCTTGCCGGTTTTGCCGTCAGTGATCACATAGGCTTGGCCCTTGTGTTCATATATCAGCTGAACCTCAACATTGCGAAGCAGCGGCTCGCTTGACATCCGGCCGCCGTTCATGTTCAAGTCACCAAAGGCGATGAGGTTGATGTAGGCGCTGCTCTTTATGGCACCAATCACTTTCTGAGCCCGCTCGCCATCCTCGATTGTAAAGGCGGGGGACTTGCTTTTTTGCCCGCTGCCTGGCAGTGCTACACTGCCGCCCTCAGCTGGTTCAGTGAAATAATGCCCCGATGGCAAGCTCACCTGTAAATAGTATTCACCTGCGGGCAGACCCGTAAAATGATACTGGCCATCCTGACCGGTTTTCACCTGTGAAACCAAACTTTCGGACTGCCCGGATATGTTGATTAAGGAAATCTCAGCGTCTGCAATCGCCTTCTCGTCAGCGCTGTACTGGCTGTTTCCGTCCTGATCCAAAAAGACCGTACCAGACAGCTGAGCTGTGTTGGCCCAGGCTGGTAATGCAAAAGCCAGGGCAAGCGACAGCAGCAGGGCAGTCATCAGGGCTGTTCTTTTCATCATCGTGGGGTTCATATCTTCCTCCATTTCCAATAAGAAAGGATATTAATCAACAAAACTCACTTTTTGAAGGTCGCGGATGGGCGCTTCCTTTTCGTCATCAGGATGGCCAACAGCAATGGCGATGGCGAATTGATAATTAACAGGAAAGCGCAGCGCCTGTTCGAATGCTTCTTTTTTCTTGCCCGTGAACGCGAAATTGGGCAAGCCCAGAATGACACTCCCCAAGCCCATGCTTTCAGCCGCGATGGCGATGGATTGAACGGCGATACCACAATCCAGCTTTTTGCTGGGCTGGTTTAAGCAGGAAATGAAAATGACCATAGGCGCGTGATAGAATATATGGAAATCCGGGTTCACAAACCGCGCGTTGCGGGAAGCTTCCGGTAACTGCATAATGTTGTCACAGGCTTCTTGATTAAGCTCATCCAACAACTTCTGATTTTTCACCACTGTGAAATGCCAGGGTTGATGATTGTTAGCGGATGGGGAGGAGATGCCGGCGTGGATGAGCGCTTCAATCTGCTCGTTCGTGAGCAGGTCCTCTTTGTACGCGCGGTGTGAGCGGCGTTGGTCCAATAGTTGAAGTGTTTTATTGATCATTTTTCCTCCTGTTTATGGGGGGATATGGTACACTGAGAAAAGGAGGGTGTTACCATGTCAGATGTCAGGTTCATGCGCCAGGCCATCGCCTTGGCGCAGTCAGACAAGAACGAAGTCCCGGTAGGTGCTGTCATTGTGAAGGATGGCCGGGTCATCGCAAGCGCGCACAACCAACAGTTTACCCGCAACGACGCGTTGGCGCACGCAGAGATGCTGGCCATCAGCCAGGCGCAGGATGTGCTGGCACGTCCAGGCTGACAAACTGCACCCTCTACGTCACCCTGGAACCCTGCCCTATGTGTGCAGGCGCCATCTTGATGTCTGGCATCGGCCGCTGTGTCTTTAGCGCTTTTGACGCTCAGTACGGATGTTGCGGTAGCGTGTATGCCCTTCCGATGGATCCGGTTTTCCATAAACAAACCTTGTGCGAGGGCGGGCTGCTGGAAGCGGAATCAAAGGCCTTGCTTGACCGGTTTTTCCAGAACAAACGCGCGGGAGAACAGCAATAGCTTACAACCTTTACTGCATGTCAAAGTATATCACCCAGGCTAGATGATAGCAAATCCTTGACATGAGTTTGCTGAAACGATAAAATGCCATCATATTGAAAACGAGGTGAACGAAAATGAAGATTAAAACGCTGAAAACCCGCGACCTGAAAGCCAGCATGAAGCAGGGCGGCTGCGGCGAGTGTCAGACATCCTGTCAGTCCGCATGCAAGACCTCTTGCGGTGTTGCCAACCAGCCTTGTGAACAGGAAAAGAAATAAACTGAAACAAACAGCATTCATCAGTTTGTAAACCGCCTGATTCAGGCGGTTTTTTGGAGGAATATGATCCACGTTTTTACGGTCAATGACTATTCTATCGCCTTGGATGTGTACTCGGGCTCGGTCCATGTGGCGGACAAGGTGTCGCTGGAGGCGATCCGCCTGTATGAAACGTACAGCCGCGAGGACACCATTATACGGATGCTTGAGCTCTTCCCGAATGAACCGGATTTGAGCAGAGCTTCGCTTGGTGAGTTGCTTAATCAGTTGGATGCGCTTAAACACGCTGGGAAACTGTACTCCTCGGACGAATACCTGATTGCCGCGCAACCGGTGAAGGACGCCGCCACCATCAAAGCCCTCTGCCTGCATGTGGCGCATGCATGCAATCTGGCTTGCAGCTATTGTTTTGCAGGCCAGGGCGAGTACCAGGGTGAGGCTGCACTGATGAGCGCCGAGACGGGCAGGAAGGCGCTTGATTTTTTGATTGCGCATTCCGGAAAACGGAAGCACCTGGAGGTTGATTTTTTTGGCGGCGAGCCTTTATTGAACTGGGAGACGGTCAAGGCAGTTGTCGCCTATGGCCGGGAACTTGAAAAAAAGCACAACAAGGTTTTCCGCTTCACGCTGACCACCAATGGCGTCCTGCTGGACGATGAGATGATGGATTTTTGCAACCAGGAGATGCAAAATGTCGTCTTAAGCCTGGACGGCAGGCAGCAGGTGCATGATCACTTTCGGGTGGATCGCAGCGGGAAAGGCAGTTATGAGCTGATCGTTCCCAAGTTTCAGGAGTTCGTCAATAAACGGAGAAACAAGGGCTATTACATCCGCGGCACCTATACCCGCAACAACCTGGATTTCCTCCAGGACATCATCCATATGGCCGATTTGGGCTTTACCCAATTATCAATGGAACCGGTTGTGACCCCGCCTAATGACCCAGAAGCCTTGACAGAAGCGGATCTCCATACGCTGTTTAACCAGTATGAGCAGCTGGCGCTGGAAATGCTGCAACGAAAACGGGAAGGCCGTGGCTTTGATTTTTATCATTACAATATCGACCTGGAAAACGGCCCATGCATCCACAAGCGCTTAAGCGGTTGTGGCTCCGGCACCGAGTATTTGGCTGTCACGCCGCAGGGGGATTTGTACCCTTGCCATCAGTTTGTGGGTGATGAGCGCTTCAAAATGGGCACATTGGACACAGGGATAAGCAATCATGACCTGCAAAAAGAGTTCAGCTGCAATACATTGCTGTCACACCCAGAGTGTAAGGATTGTTGGGCCCAGCTGTATTGTGCCGGTGGCTGCGCAGCCAACGCCTACCACGCGACGGGCACGATAAATGGAGTATATCGCTATGGCTGTGAGCTATTTAAAAAGCGCATCGAGTGCGCCCTGATGCTTCAGGCAGCCCTTTTAGAAGAATAAGCTAAACCACTTTACCGCTTGTCGCGCGCTGTTTTTTAAGCCATACGGACAAGACTGCGATATCAGCCGGGTTGACGCCTGGAATCCGGGAGGCCTGGCCTAATGAGACGGGGCGTTGACGGTCCAGCTTCTGCCTGGCTTCAATCCTCAGGGAGGAAATGCTGCTGTAATCCGTTTCCGCTGGTATCTTAAGCGTTTCCATTGCGGAGGCCGCCTTAATCTGGGCGGCTTCCTTTTGTAAGTATCCGTCATACTTAATCAGGATATCCGCCTGCTGTTTTGCCTCGCTGGAATAAACAAACTCAGCGGGATAGGGGACATCCTCGCCACGCTTTTTGGCATCTATCAAGCCTTGCTCACGAAAATACTTCAAAAGGGCATCCGTCTGTTGTTGCTTTTCCTCCATCCGGCGCAGACGCTCATCGCTGGCCAGCCCAATTTGATGTCCTAGTGCGCTCAGGCGCAAATCTGCGTTGTCCTGCCGCAGGGAAAGCCGGTACTCTGCCCGCCCAGTCATCATGCGGTAGGGCTCGTCCACTCCCTTGCTGCTTAGGTCATCCGTCATCACGCCAATGTAAGCCTTGTCACGGGTAAGGATAAAAGGTTCCTGACCCTGTATGTACCGGGCTGCGTTGATGCCTGCCATGATGCCTTGCGCCGCAGCTTCCTCATAACCGGAGGTACCGTTGATCTGCCCGGCCAGATAAAGCCCAGGAACACGACGCGCCGCCATGGCTGGGGTCAGCTCCCTTGGGTCGATACAGTCATACTCAATCGCGTAGGCAAGGCGTGTCAGCACAGCGCGTTCCAAGCCTTTGATGCTGCGATACATCGGCCGCTGCACATCCTCCGGCAAGCTGGAAGACAGGCCCTGTGCGTACCATTCTAGTCCATTTAGCGTTTCTGGCTCCAAGAAGACCTGGTGGCTGTCCTTGTTCGCGAAGCGGTGGATCTTGTCCTCAATGGACGGGCAGTAACGTGCGCCCGTGCCCTTGATTTCGCCTGAGAACATGGGGGAACGATGCAGATTCTCCTGGATAATAGTATGGGTATCAGGGTTGGTCCAGGTTAAATAGCAGCTCATCACATTTTTGGGGATGCTTCTTTTAAGATAGGAAAAGGCTTGGGTGGGCTCATCCCCGGGCTGCGGAACCATCGCCTCAAATTTAATGCTTCGCTTATCTATCCGCGCGGGTGTCCCCGTTTTGAAGCGGCGCAAATCAAATCCCAAATCCATTAATGAACGGGACAGCTGTGTTGCCATCAGCAGACCTTGCGGCCCCGCCTGTACGCTGGTCTCGCCGATGATGACGCGGCTGTTGAGATAGACGCCACTTGAAACGATGATTGCGCGGCAGGGAATGACATCGCCCGTGTTTGTTTTAACGCCGCCAACAGCGCCTTTGTGGGTCAGGATTTCTGCAACTTCTCCCTGCCTTACCTCGAGATTTTCCTGGGACAGCAGGGTCTTTTTCATCAACGATTGGTACTGCAGCTTATCTGCCTGCACGCGAAGGGAATGCACAGCAGGGCCTTTTGCTGTGTTTAACATTCGGCTTTGCAAAGTGCACTGGTCTATAATCAGCGCCATCTCCCCGCCCAGCGCGTCTACCTCGCGCACCAGTTGGCTTTTGCCTGTCCCGCCCAAGGAAGGGTTGCAAGGCAAGAGGGCGATGGCGTCCAGGTTCAGGGTAATCAGCAGGGTGCGCAGGTTTAGACGTGAAGTAGCCAGCGCGGCTTCGCAACCCGCGTGCCCAGCGCCGACAACAACCACATCAAAGGTGCTTGCGCTCATGTGTTTTGCACCCGCTTCTTATAAAAGCGCACACTTCTTGTGGTGGGGGTTTTGTCGAAATAGGTCGTCAAGTTTTCATAACGAACGCAGGCTTGCTTTATCACTTCTTCCCATGGAACCGGTATTGTTTCGTGGGCTTTGATACCAATTGCGCGGTTGCGCACCCTGTCTGAGAGCGCTCCTTTTATGACTTGATACAGACTCCGCGAGTTGTCATCACACAAATAGCCATTAACAGCGTGTTGAATACTCTCCGCTGCGCAACTGCCGGTGACCGCGACAGAGGGCGTATCCATCGCGGCGGCCTCCCTGATGACGAGGGAAAAGGTGTCGTACAGGGAAGGGAAGACAAACAAGTCCGCGCGTTTGTAAAAAGCATCCAACACACGCATTTCCTGCACCATGCCGGGCAAAATCAGTTGATCTGACAACCCTAAATCCTCCGCCTTATGACGGATGTCTTTAGCGTCTGGCCCCTGGCCGACCAGGATTAGCTTGAATTTGGGATGCTCCTTCGCATACAGTGCCGCTGCTTCCAGTATGCGCAGGATGTTCTTTTTCCAGTTAATCTGACCTACAAACAGAAGGACGGGCAGGCCATCTAAGCGATATTTTTCTTCAATCAGCTGCACATCCTTCTCAGATATTTCGCGCTGTTCAGTGCCGTTGGTCATCACGTGGATTTCTCCCGTGAAACCATACTCCCGCAGCACCTCGCTGCTGGTCTGGGAAACAGTCCACACCTCATCACATTTGTCATAGTAGCTGACGATATTTTGCAGCATGGTCTTTGCGATGACTTCGCTGCTGGTGGCTTTTACAAAATCATCATAGTATTTGGAATGAAAGGTACTGATCATCGGGATATTGCGCTGCCGCGCGATCCGAAGTGCCTCGCGTCCAGCGGAAAAAGGGCTGTGGGAATGGACTAAGTCCAAATCAATCATGTCCATCCGCTTTCGGTAGTTTGCGTCCAAACCTGCAGAACCCATTTTGTACTGCGGCGTGGTTGGCACTTTAATCCCACTGTAATCCACCAGCTCAAAGGGATAACCGCCCCTATGACCGGTGTTGTACAGGGGGGCAGACACAGTGACTTCATGTCCAAACTTGGGCAAGGTGTTGGCATAGGCTACAACGACCCGGCCCACACCGTCCACAATGGGTAAAAATGTGTCTGTCATCAGACCAATTCGCATTCATTCATCCTTTCAGCCGTCTCGTCTGTGAGCGGCTGCTTCATTATATGCATATTGAATAAAAAGTACAATCTTTAGATTGACAAGTAAGGATTGAAGGACTATCCTCAAATTATCAGGTTTCGGAGGAGAAATATGCGAAAAACGCTGGTCCTTGGGGTCATCGGTGCGGATGTGCATGCGGTTGGAAATCAGATTCTTAACTACGCATTCACCGAGGCCGGGTTTCATGTGGTCAATCTGGGCGTCATGGTCTCCCAGGAGGAGTTCATCGAAGCGGCGATTGAATCTGCTGCGGACGCCATCATAGTCTCATCCCTTTATGGCCATGGCGAGTTGGATTGCCAAGGTTTCCGTGATAAATGCGACGAAGCGGGTCTAAAGGGCATCCTGCTGTACGTCGGCGGCAATATCGTGGTTGGCAAGCAACCCTTTGAAGAGGTTGAAAAGCGTTTCATGGCCATGGGCTTTGACAGGGTATTCCCCCCAGGAACTCCGCCAGAGGTAGACATCGCCTGCCTTCACGAAGACCTGGCAGACAAATAAGCATGCGCGCAGTTCTCCTGATTGATTTTGGGTCGACTTATACCAAGCTGACGGCGGTTGATCTTGATACGCCAAGCATTTTGGGCCGCTCGCAAGCATTCACCACCGCATCTACAGATATCTCAATTGGCTTACAAAACGCCTTAGCAGCCTTGGAAACTAACTGCGGCGCGCTTCACTATGAAGCAAGGCTGGCTTGCTCCAGTGCCGCAGGCGGCCTTAATATGGTTGCCTGCGGCTTAGTGCCATCTTTAACTAGCAAAGCGGCCAAGTTGGCTGCATTCGGCGCGGGTGCGAAGGTCATTAAAACCTTCGCTTATCAATTGACGCTGGGCGATATTGAAGACATCAACGCAATGAAGCCGGATATCCTGCTGCTCAGCGGCGGGATTGATGGCGGCAACAGCGAGGTGATCATCCATAACGCGGGCATGCTCAGGCAGACCAAGGGCAATTTCCCCATTGTGTTGGCAGGGAACCGCAGCGCACAGGATGATTGCGCAAGTTTGCTCAAAGGTAGTTCACACCCGGTTTATCAGGCTGACAATGTGATGCCGGAGATGAACAAGTTAAACATCGAACCGGTTGCCAAGGTCATCCGGGAGATTTTCCTCAAGCGCATCATCCTTGCCAAAGGCCTAAACAAGGCGACTTCTATGATAGATGGTATCCTGATGCCCACGCCATCCGCGGTGCTGGATGCCCTGACACTGCTGTCAGAAGGTGATAAGAATACGCCTGGCGTAGGGGAACTGATTGCTGTTGATTTAGGGGGCGCAACAACGGACGTATACTCTATCGCCAAGGGCTATCCTACCAACCCGACCACTGTTCTACGCGGACTGCCAGAGCCCTTTGTAAAGCGCACAGTAGAAGGCGATCTGGGCATGCGCTACAACGCGATTGGTATTAGGGAGGCGGTGGGGGATGAGGTGCTTTCCCAATTGTGCGGCTTGCCGGTGGATGCCATGAGCGCAACGGTACAAACATACCATGAAAACCCGTCCAAATTGCCGGAGACTGATCAGGAGAGGGCGATTGACAAGGCATTGGCCGCAGCTGCCATTTCTACTGCGCTTGCCCGGCATGCAGGGGTATTGGAGCAGGTGTACACACCCGTTGGCCCCATGTACCAACAAACGGGGAAGGATTTAACGCAGGTGGAGCGGCTGATTGTAACCGGCGGTGCATTGATCTATTCAAAGAGTATTGATCAGATTATTGACAGCGCGCTTTTGTTGCAGGAACCGTTTGCGCTGATTCCGAAACAACTTCATGTATCAGCGGATAAAAATTATGTGTTGTCCGCTTTGGGTTTATTAGCGGGGTATGAGCAATCTGCCGCGCTAAACCTCCTTTTAGAATTTTTTGGAAGGGAAGAAGCAAATGCAGTTGTCTAACAAAAAATGGGATCTGGATTATTTCATGTCTCAACGTGAGGAAGTCCTGAAGGCTTGGCCGACGGGGAGCGAGGTTGATCTGGATGAGGCAATCGCCTATCAGGCAGCCATCCCAAAAGAAAAGCGCTTTGTCACTAAGCTGAATGAAGCCATCAAAGAAGGCAAGACGCTGATTCAGCCGCGTGCAGGTGTGCCGCTGATCAATGAACACATTGTCCTGCTTAACCACTTAGAGCAGGAGGGTGAGGCCGATTTGCTGCCCACCACCATTGACAGCTACACACGTTTAAATCGCTATGAGGACGCGCAGCGCGGCATAGAGGAATCCAAAACTTCCGGCAAAGCAATGCTTAACGGCTTCCCGGCTGTGAACCACGGTGTCTCTGGCTGCAGGATGGTGACCAGCGCGCTCAAAGCGCCTGTCCAGGTCCGTCATGGCACACCGGATGCCCGCCTGTTGACAGAAATCACCATTGCGGGGGGGTTCACCAGCTATGAAGGCGGTGGGATTTCCTACAATATTCCCTACGCCAAGAGCGCTACACTGCAGGACACCTTGTTTTTCTGGCAGTATACGGACAGGTTGGTCGGCTTGTATGAGGACGCGGGCATCAGCATCAACCGCGAGCCCTTTGGCCCCTTGACCGGCACCCTTGTCCCGCCCTGTGTGTCCAACTCAGTTGCTATTTTAGAAGCGCTGCTGGCAGCGGAGCAAGGGGTAAAGAACATCACAGTTGGCTACGGTCAGTGCGGCAACCTCATCCAGGATGTCGCGGCAATCCGCACCCTCAAGCAGCAGACACAGGAGTATCTGCACCGTTTTGGTTACAAGGATGTCACGGTCAGCACTGTGCTACATCAATGGATGGGCGGTTTCCCGCCAGACGAGGCGAAGGCCTTCGCAGTCATCTGCTGGGGCAGCGCGGTCGCGGGTTTGGCCAACGCAACCAAGGTCATCGTCAAA
Source organism: Clostridiales bacterium (assembly GCA_012728435.1). Lineage (GTDB taxonomy): Bacteria > Bacillota > Clostridia > Christensenellales > Aristaeellaceae > UBA6115. The sequence continues at coordinate 31,905 of JAAYFC010000069.1, forward strand.
ACACCGCATGAGGCGATGGGTGTGCCCACCAAGGAAGCAAACGCTGCCGGCTTGCGCGCGACCAAGCAGGTCATTATGATGCTGGCAGACCAGGCAATCGCCGACGGCGAGCGGCTGGAGAAGGAAATGGAAATCATCCACGAGGAGACAGACTGCATCCTTACCCGCACGCTGGAACTGGGCGATGGTGACGCGGTGCTGGGCACCATCCGTGCCTTTGAGGCGGGCGTAATTGACGTGCCCTTTGCGCCCAGCCGCTTCAACGCCGGCAAAATCATGCCTGCCCGTGACAACAACGGGGCAATCCGCTTGCTGGATGTAGGGCAGATGCCATTGAATGACAAGTTGATTGCCTTTCATAAGGAGATGATCCAAAAACGCGCGGATGCTGAACACCGCGGTGTCTCGTTCCAGATGGTCATAGACGATATCTATGCGATTTCAAAAGGTCGCCTTGTTGGCAGACCTCAAAAATAAGAGGAGGAAATATCATGAAAATCACCAAAATTGTATGCTCCAAAGGCTTGACAGGGTTCTACTTTGATGATCAAAAGGCCATCAAACAGGGAGCGAAATCCGACGGCGCAATGTATATCGGGAAGACAGCCACGCCTGGATTCAGCCGGATCCGTCAGGCGGGGGAGTCCATCTCCGTAATGATATTCCTCGAGAACGGCCAGTATGGCTGGGGCGACTGCGCAGCGGTTCAGTATTCCGGCGCAGGCGGGCGCGATCCGCTCTTTTTGGCTGACAGCTTCATCCCGCTGATTGAAAAAGAAGTTGCTGACCATCTGGTTGGGCAAAAGGCGGACAGCTTCAAGCGCTTGGCCAAGGAAATTGACGAGCTGACTGATAATAAGGGCAAGAAACTGCACACGGCCATCCGCTACGGCGTGTCCCAGGCGATTCTGGACGCGGTTGCCAAGGCCCAGGGTCTGAACATGTGCGACGTCATCGCGAAGGAATATGGCACCAAGGTGTCCCAGAAACTGCTGCCCATCTTCACCCAGTCTGGTGATGACCGCTACAACAACGCGGACAAAATGATCATGAAAGGCGCACCGGTGCTTCCGCACGGGCTGTACAACAGCGTGGAAAAGCTGGGCGAAAAGGGCGAGCACCTGATTGAGTATGCCAAATGGCTCAAGCAGCGGGTGCAGGAGTTCCCGCCGTATGAGGGCTATCATCCTGTTTTCCATTTTGACTGCTACGGCACCATTGGCCAGGTATTTGGTGCGGACAACTACGTTGCGATGGCGGACTTTTTAGAGAAACTGGAAAAGGTCGCAGCACCCTTCCATGTGCGCATTGAAGGCCCCATGGATTCGGACAACCGCGAAGCTCAAATGCGTGATATGCGCGGCCTGCGGGAAGAGATTGACAAGCGCAACATCAACGTGGAGTTGGTTGCGGATGAGTGGTGCAACACGCTGGAAGACATCATCTATTTTGCTGACAACAAGGCTGGCCACATGATTCAGATCAAAACGCCGGACCTGGGCTCCATTCACAACACCTGCGAAGCGGTGCTCTATTGTGAAAAAGTGGGCATTGGCGCTTACCAGGGTGGTACCTGCAACGAAACGGACCGCTCCACCCAGGTTTGCATGCATTGCGCCATGGCAACCAACGCGGAGCAAATTCTGGCCAAGCCGGGGATGGGCGTAGATGAGGCATACATGATTTGCTTTAACGAAATGCAACGGATTCTGGCGGTGCGCAAAGCGGGCATCGGCGTTTACAACAAGGATTAAGGAGGCATCCTGATGGATGAGTTTCGGATTCTTTCTACTACAGCCATCCTGGGTTATGGCTTTCCTATCAGCTCGTTTGAGGCTGGCCTTGAGCGCAAGCCGCATTTAATCGCAGTGGACGCAGGGTCGACCGACCCGGGCCCCTACTACCTGGGTGCGGGCGTCTCCTTTACGGACCGGGACGCCGTCAAGCGCGACTTGGAATTGATGCTAAAGGCGGGGATTCCATCTGGTATTCCCATTGTTATTGGCACTGCCGGCGGCAGCGGCGGGGATTCTCATCTGGATTGGAACCGCAAGATTATCGAAGAGATTGCAAAGGAACAGAACCTGCACTTTAAGATGGCCGTCATCCACGCGGAGATTCCAAAAGAGGCGGTGATGAAAAAGCTAAAGTCAGGCCAAATCCATTCCATGCCGCCGGCAGGGCAACTTTCAGAAGAGGACCTGGAGAAGACGGTCAGCGTCGTAGCCCAGATGGGTGTAGAGCCTATCATCAAAGCGCTGGACGCTGGCGCGCAGGTGGTGCTGGCTGGCCGCTGCTATGACCCGGCCGTCTTTGCGGCGCCTGCTTTGCGGGTTGGCTTTGACAAGGGATTGGCCATCCACCTGGGCAAGATCCTGGAGTGTGCCTCCATTGCGGCGACGCCGGGTTCCGGTTCTGACTGCATGTTTGGCTACCTGCGCAAGAACCACTTTGATGTCGAACCGCTTAACCCCATCCGCCAATGCACTCCCGTGTCTGTCGCTGCACATACCCTGTATGAAAAGACGGATCCTTACATCCTGCCGGGTCCCGGCGGGCATCTGGATTTGCGTGCCTGCAGCTTTACACCGGTTACAGACCGCATCACCCGCGTAAGCGGCAGTAAATATGTGAACACAGACCACTACACCATCAAGCTGGAAGGCGCGAAACGGATTGGTTACCGCACGGTATCCATCGCCGGCGCACGGGATCCCATCCTCATTGAGCAGATTGATGAGATTACCCAGGGTGTCACCGATCGTGTGAAGGACAACTTCAAGGATCGTGGTTTTGAGTATGAGCTGCTGTTTACCATCTACGGCCGCGATGGTGTCATGGGTGTGTTGGAGCCCAACCGCGTGGTGGAGGGTCACGAGATTGGCATCGTGATTGAAGCGGTGTCTGACACCCAGGCGCATGCGGATACCATCTGCGCGGCAGCCCGCTCCACCATGCTTCACTACGGCTATACCGGCCGTCGTGCGACCGCGGGCAACCTGGCGTTTCCCTACTCACCAAGTGATTTTCACGCGGGAGAGGTCTTTGTGTTCAGCGTGTACCATTTAATGGATGTACAAGATCCCTGTGAATGGTTCCCGATGGAGATGGTGGAGGTCTAAGATGACAAAAAACATTACTGAGCTGACGAACATCATCCGCAGCAAAAACAGCGGCCCTTATGAATTGACCATGGATTTAATGTTCAATTCCGCAGAGAACTACCATTATGTGAGCAAGAACAACATCATCAACAAGGAATTGATCTGCAAACTCTACCAGATTACCCCGGACAAGGTCATTGGCATCGTTCACTTTGAACCCGCGCATGCGATTAAGGTGACGATTGTCCGCCCTGTCTGCTCCGGGGACTTGGGCGAGACAGACGTCTACGGTGCGCAGCAGCATGCGCCCCTTCTGTCCATTCAGGTTGACATGCCGGACTAAGGAGGAGTAATGAGCCAGCTGATCAGCCAGGAACCGCTGTACAGCGTCTATTTTGCGCCGCGCGGCTACAACCGGATGGTGCAAATTGGGCGGGACATTGCCCAGCGCCATTTGACTGCTTTTGACCGCCTCATTGGCATCATAGGTGACGCCGGCAGCGGGAAGAGCCTGCTGATAAAGGGGATGTTCCCGGGGGTGGAGCTGACCAATGACGACAATGGCGTCAATGTGCGGCCGCTGCCGCTGCTGGATATCGATACAACCGGATTTTATCAGGCGCACACCTACCATATGGATGTGCGCTTTGAATCCGCGTTTACATCCTTGCCGCAGCTGGCAGAGGCGGTTTTGTTTGCCTTGGAAAAAGGCAAGCGGGTGGTCATTGAGCACTTTGAGTTAATCTATCCGCTGCTCAACATCAACGCAGCCCTGCTGGTTGGCATAGGGGACGAAATTATTGTCACCCGGCCAACCGTCTTTGGCCCGGAACCTGCCGATATCGCAAAGACCGTCTTTTCCTCCATCAAATATCGGCGGATGGCGCATTCAGCGGAGGATTTGACGGAGCATGTGCTCCTAAGCCGCAATGTTGGCAAATACACGCATGGAGATGTTCAGCGCGGGTTTTACCTCCGCTTTGGGCGGGTTGAAAGCATTGACATTGCTGAGATCCAAACGGAGGTCAATGAGATGATTGCGCAGGATTTGCCCATCACCTACAAGGATTCGCAGCATATCTACATTGGCAACCTACTACACCATTGCACAGGTCCGCGGATGCACGTCAACTCCACCGGCAAGATTGAGAACTTCCGGTTTTTGAGCGATTTAAAGTATGACGCTTTGAATGAAACCTATTTACTGGTTGGCCTGGTCGGGGAACCGCACGATGCAAAGGACCGGGACCTTAACCGGATGATCATCGGCTAAACCAAGCGGTGCTCCAGCCATTTACCGCTTCTGAAGCGGTGGAGGAAGAAGGCGGACCGGACGAGCCAGTCCAGGTGCATGGCGTACCAGATGCCATGCACTTGAAGTCCCAACAGGTTGCCCAGGATATGGGATCCTAATAATCTAAATACAACGACACTGAAGACCGCTGCGTACATAACGTAGCGGTTGTCTCCTGCTGCGCGTAAAGTATTAGGCAAACCAAAGGCGGGCGTCCAGATGAAAATGGAAACCGCACAGTACACAAGAATAATATGCTTGGTGTATGCAAAGGCTTCAGGGCTTAAATGCAGCATATTGATAATAGGGTTGATAAAAAGCGCCACCAATGAGCTGGTCACAACCAGGGACGCGATAGTTGCCAGCTGCAGCATCTTGCTGATGCGCTTGGCCTCAGTACCCCGCCCCGCGCCGATACACTGGCTGATAATCGTGATGGTAGCCAGGTTAATGGCGTTGGCGGGCACGCTGATATAGGTGGAGATGGTGTTGGAAGCGGCGTTTGCCGCAATCATCGCGCCTGAATAGCTGGCAATCATCATACCGATGATCAGTTTGCTGGTTAAAAAGATGATGTTCTCAAAGCCGCTGGGCAGTGCTACCGTCAGGATGCGCTTGATTGTGCTAAGTCGGAACCGCGGTTTGAAGGGTTTGGTGTAATGTATGGGGGAGTGTTGATCCATCAAAAACCAGGTTACCATGACGGCCCCAACCAGGCGGGAAAGGATGGTTGCCAGACCTGCGCCTTGGATGTCCATCTTCCAGGTGGTAATGAACAGGTAATTCATCAGTATTTTAGCGGAATTCATGGTAATGGAGGTCACCATAGACAGCTTGCTTAAGCCCTGGGCGTACAGCATGCTGGTGCCGCTATTGTACAGTGCAAAAAACGGATAAGAAACGGCGGTCAGCAGCAAATACTGCTGCGCTGGCTGCCTGATCTCCAAGCTGATCTTTGGATAAAGCAGCTGTAAAATGGGGTTTTTCAGCAGCATCACAGGCACCGCAATCAAGGTGGATATGGCCAGCACCATCAGCGCTGCCTGGTTTGCCGTGTTCTCTGCGCCTTTTCGGTCTTCGCTCCCCAGATATTGCGCTGCGATGATGGCACCGCCCGCGCCAATGGCTAAAAAGAACTGTGTCAGCAGTTGGTTGATGCTGTCCACCAAAGAAAATGCGGCCAGCGAGGACTGGCTGATACCAGATAACAGCGCAGTATCGACCAAGCCCACTGATACAATCATCAGCTGCTCAAACACAAGCGGGATGAGCATCCTGCGAATGGCCTTGGGCGCGAACAACCTAGATTCAGACAAAATAAGCTAATCCTTTTTCATGTGATAAAGCTGTTTCAATCAACAGACTTTTTGACAAAGGTCATAACGTTTTCAACCTCAGCGGTTTGGCAAAACATGTCAAATGGCTGCGAGGCGACTGCTGGATAGCCCATCTCAGCTAAAACTGCCGCATCCCGCGCCTGGCTTGCTGGGTGGCAACTGATGTACACAATACGCTGCGGCTGTGTCTGCACGATCGCTTCCAGCACTTTCCTGTGCGCGCCTTTGCGCGGCGGATCCAGGATAACGGCATCGGCATGCAAGCCACCGGCAACTAAGCGGGGAAGTATTGCTTCCGCCTCACCGGCATGGAAGACAGCGTTGCTGATTTGATTCATGGCAGCGTTCTGCCTGGCATCCAGGACAGCTCCTTCGTTTCGTTCAATTCCGATCACTTTTTTGCAAGATCCAGCCGCAATCAAGCCGATGGTGCCAATGCCGGAGTATAGGTCAATAAGCACATCGTTGTGATCCGTAACCGCTTGCTTGATGGCGTAGGCATACATCTGTTCACAGACCTTGTAGTTGACCTGAAAAAAGGAAAAGGGAGAAAGCTGAAAGCTGACGCCTAAAACGCTCTCTTTGAGCAAGGGCTGGCCGTACAAAACCTGGACACGCTTGCAGTCATTCACAGTGCAAACGCACAAAAGTTTTTGCACGGATTGTTGGAGTTGATGAATCAGCTCGTCTGCCAGCGGAAGTTCGCTTGAAGTTAGCTGAAGAATCAGCACCAATTCGCCCGACTGGTTGGTGCGGGTTGTGAATTGATCGATAGGTAAAGTATTTTGAAGGATTCCTGTCTTCAAACAATGATTCAACCAGCGTACCACCGCGTTTTTGGTTTGATTGGATGATTCGCTTGCGATATAACAAGTGTCGACCGGCACCAACTCATGGCTGCCCGGCGCGAAAAAGCCTGCGAACGCGGTATCCTTTATCAGCGCAACCTTCCAAGTCGTCTTGTTGCGATAATTTAAAGGGATGTCCATTCCAATGACAGGCTTTGCCTGAAGCGCAGTATTCGCGATACGGCGCAGGTTTTCCTGAATCCCCAGCTGTTTAAACAGCAGTTGCGTTTCATACGTCATGTGTTGTGCAGCGCATCCGCCGCAGCGGTAAAAATGTGAACAAATTGGTTGCACACGTTCTTTTGATGGGTGAATCAGTTGTAAAACCATGGCGAAGGCAAATTGCTTGCGCTGCTTGATGATTTGGATTTCAACGGTCTCTCCGGGCAGCGCGTGAGGTACAAAAACAACCTGGCCTTCATGCCGGCAGATGCCTTCGCCGGAAAAACCCAGGCTTTCAATGGTGCAGACGAAAGAAGTAACCGAATGTGACACGCCTGTCTCCATAAAGTCTTTTTAAGGTTGGTAAGGATCGAATCAAAAACGCCTAATACTCCTTGCCCTCAAATTGACGGCACAGGGTGTATTTGGAAATGGCACTGCGTTGCGCCCAGCCAGCAGCAATCCCAAGCACTTCCTTCAAATAGGCAGGGAGGTAGTTGTTGAACTTGACTTCCAAAATCACCTGGTCTGCCTGGAGGGGAGAGATGGTGGGCAGATCGGGGTTAAACAGGTCATGGGAAAACAGCCCCGTGCGCAATTGTTTGTCAAAGGTGATGCGTACATCTTCAACCGGATGCAAATACGCTTCCCTTATATAGTCCACAATCACAACAGGGCGCAACAGGTTCAAACGCATTTCCCGGAAAACCTCACGTAAAAGGCCGCTTGAGGTGTTCTCAAGCCCGGACGGATCCCCGGTCATCAGCTGCTCACACAAATCCCGGCTGATGTTGGCCTGGCGTTTTGCGATATAGTTTCCATACTTGCTCTTGCATTCCATCCGGATAAAACTGTCTGAGCAATTATAGATGCGGATACGGTATTTGTTGCGGTTTTGATTGCCTGCGATTTTCTCATGCAAGGCATCATCAAAAATGGAGTCAAAATAAAGCGAACGGATATGGTAATTGCCGTGCTCATCCGCATGCTTGTCGATGCTGAGCAGCGCACGAAGTGTGCGCGACAACACTTCGTACTGCGCGGCATTGATGTAAAACTTCAATTCATGGCGGACAGATGGCGGCATATGAATCAGACAGCAGTTTCGTTTTGAACGGCTACCAGGGTGGCGTCATAAACGCCGGGGATGTCCAGCATATGGCTGACAATATCCACACGCTGGCTCAGACGCAGGTCGATCGTCATCTCTGCGCCGGAACGAGTGATGGTCTTGCTGCGTACGCGGTAGTTCTTTACACCGCGGTGCAATTCCGCGTCAATCTCCTGTTCGGCAGCAGGGTCATAATGAAGCACCATCAGATAGTTCTCGTTGGTGCGCATGCGCACAAATGAGAGCGCAATCATCATGACGGTGATAACGGTCACTACAATCAGGGAAATGATGTAAAGCTTAGAGCCAATCAATATTCCCATTGTGATGGACCAGAACATATAGGCTGTGTCAATTGGGTCTTTGACGGCTGTCCTAAAGCGGACAATGGACAAAGCGCCCACCATGCCCATGGACAAGGCCACATTGGAGCCGATGGCCATGACGACGGGGGAAGTCACCAGTGTCAATAAAATCAAGGTGGTTGAAAAAGTGGGGTTGTACAAGACGCCCCGGTACGTTTTGCGGTAGACCAGTGAAATCACCACGCTGCTGATCAAAGCGAAGATGAGGACCGTGATGACATCAACGGTTGTAATGCGCGAAAACTGGTCTGACCACCATGTTCCCAGCGCGATGTCTGATTTGCTCACGTTCCCTGGCTGTGCCACCTCTGCTAAAATGCCCATTCAAAGACCTCCATGCGACAAATAGATACCTCATGTATTATACATTAAAGAAGTGGTTTGGCAAACAATAGGGCATGAGGAACTGTGAAAACACGGATGCAAGACAAATCCAAGACCTTGGATTATAATGTTCACGCATCTGTATCAAAAGATTATTTAGGGAGGACAAGCTGTTGAACACATCGCGTGAACACATTGCAAGCACCGTACAAATGCAACGGCAATTCTTTGAAACCGGTACAATAAAACACTTAAACACACGCCTTGAAGCGCTTAAAAAATTACAACAATGCATCAAGGAGATGGAACAGGAGATTGCTGATGCTTTGTTTTCGGATTTGCATAAATCAAAAGAGGAAGCCTACCTGACAGAAATAGGGATTGTGCTGCACGAGCTGCGCCAGATGATTCGCAAGCTGCCCAAATATATCCGGAATCAAAAGGTGCGAACCGGGCTAGCGCAGATGCCGGCTGTTTCCTTCATGTCACCCGAGCCTTATGGCGTGGCCCTCGTCATGTCCCCTTGGAACTACCCCTTCCAGCTGTCCATGGTACCTTTGATTGGTGCCATCGCGGCGGGGAACTGTGTGGTTTTGAAGCCCTCGGCAGATGCTGTACAAACGGCCAATGTGATGCAGAAAATCCTTACGCGGGTCTTTTTGCCGGAACATGTAACCATGGTGACTGGCGGGCGGGCGGAGAACACCGCGCTTTTGGAACAACGGTTTGATTACATCTTCTTTACCGGTTCAGTACAGGTGGGCAAGGTCGTCATGACGGCTGCTGCGCGGCACCTTACGCCAGTGACGCTGGAGTTGGGCGGCAAATCTCCTGTGATTGTGGATGAAACCGCTGATATTGCGCTGGCTGCCAGGCGAATTGCATTTGGGAAACTGCTCAACGCCGGACAAACATGCGTTGCGCCGGATTATCTGCTGGTGCAGGAGGCAGTAAAGGACCGCCTGATGAACGCAATAAAAGAAGAAATCAACCGCATGTTGGAGGACAAGGGCGTTTTGGCGCATATAATTAATGAAAAACATGCCAACCGCATCAAGGCCCTGCTGGATAAGGAAAGCCGGGTATGGGGCGGGGATGTGGAAGGCTTGCGTATCCGGCCTGCGCTGGTTGAGTTGGACAATTTGGACAGCGAATTGATGCAAGATGAGATCTTCGGGCCTGTCCTGCCCGTTTGGGGGTATCAAACCTTGGATGAGGCGATAAGCGTGGTTAAGTCCTTTGAGAAGCCATTAGCTTTTTACGTGTTTAGCAAAGATAAGAGTGTGCAGGACAAACTGCTAAGATCGCTTTCCTTTGGCGGGGGATGTATCAATGATACAGTATTGCATTACAGCAATTCCCACTTGCCCTTTGGCGGTGTAGGGGAAAGCGGCATGGGCAGCTATCACGGCAAACGTACTTTCGATACCTTCACCCACTACCGCGGCATTCTCAAAAAACACCCTTGGCCGGACATATCAGCAAGGTTCCTGCCATACTCAGGATGGAAGACCAGGTTGACTCGGATGATTCTGCGCTGAAGACTACTAAAGCTAGTTTCTGCTTGACGGATGACAGATGGGGTGATATTATCTCAATTGCCCTTGGTCTGTTGGCTCAGTTGGTAGGGCGCACTGGTAAGGTTACCAGAATGGTTATGGTCTGTTGGCTCAGTTGGTAGGGCGCACTGGTAAGGTTACCAGAATGGTTATGG
>JAAYFC010000070.1 GCA_012728435.1 Clostridiales bacterium
CTTTCTACACCTCAAGCGCTGGCGTGGAATTGCCACTCGGTACGCAAAGAATACCTCATCCTTTGTCGCTGCTGTTCAAATCAGGTGCATATCTCTGTGGGCAAATGTGCTTGCATAAACTCGTGTCCACGCTATCTAAGACGAGTGTCATGTCCAGCCTTTGAAACCGGCTCAAAGTTTCTTTGGAGATTGGGATGATGCCTTAGGTTGGTTATTGATCGGCGGAATCCCCTTCTGTTTGGTTCTTTTTGAAGGTGTGATACAATCAGACCGAATCATATGGAAGGGAAGAGACACAAGCATATGAACACCATTGATGCCAGGGGCTTATCCTGCCCGCAGCCTGTCATTTTGACCAAGAAAGCGCTTGCGGAAAACACGGGGGCGGAACTGACCGTCCTGGTGGATAACGAGACCGCGGCCAAGAACGTAAAAAACCTGGGTGACCGCCTGGGTCATCAGCCCGTGATCTCCCAACTGGAAAAGGGCACTTATGCGGTTGTCTTTGCGGCGGCGTCAGGTGCTGGGGATGGCCAGAAAAAGGAGGACGCCTATGTGGTGGTCCTGTCCTCCCAGGAGATGGGCACGGGCGACACTGCGTTTGGGCGCAAGCTGATGGAGGGCTTCCTGTATGCGCTGACGGAGCAGGATCACCTGCCCGCGTACATCCTGTGCGTAAACCGCGGCATTGCCTTAACCACTGAAAACGAGAAGGCCATTGCGGACCTGAAAGCCCTTGAGGACAAGGGCGTTGAAGTCCTCTCCTGCGGGCTGTGCCTGGAGTACTATGGGCTCAAGGAGCAGCTCAAGGTGGGGCAGGTTACCAATATGTACCGCATCTGCGAATTGATGACCAGCTACCCCACCGTGCGGCCGTGAGCCAGCTTTTGTACACTTTTTCCTCCAGCCACACTGCCATGGAGGCGGAATTGCTGTGTGAGGACGCCGGACATCCCTGCCGGCTCATCCCGCTGCCTTCCATGATCAGCGCGGGCTGCGGCCTGGCCCTTTTGTGCCCTGACGCATATGGCGCAGCGGTGAACCATCTGCTTACAACGCATCGTTTGCATCTAGAGGGCTTATATCAGGGCGGCGGGAAAACCTGGGAGAAGGTATGCCATGATCTATCTTGATCAAAGCGCCACCTCGCTGAAAAAGCCGGCGGAGGTAGCCAGGGCAGTGTACCAGGCCTTGACCGGCACCCTTGGCAACCCGGCCCGCGGCGCGCATCAAGCGGCCTTGGAGGCGCTTAAGGCTGTGGGCAGGGCACGGCGCAGCCTGGCCGACTTTTTTGGTGTGGGCCCCATGGACCTTGCCTTTACACCCAATGCCACCTACGCGCTGAATATTGCCATCAAAGGGGCTTTGAGCAAAAAGGACAGGGTGCTCACGACCAGGCTGGAGCACAACTCCATGCTGCGCCCGCTGTATGAGATGCAGGCTCAGGGCATGGCGCTGGACTTTGTGCCGCTTAACAAACAGGGCTTTTATCACTGGGCGGATGTCCGCTCTGCGCTGCGGCCGGATACCACCGCCATCGCGGTGAACGCCATGTCCAATGTCACAGGGGACATCGCGCCGCTTCCTGAGATTGCAGAATTATGCTTCAAACGGGATTTGCTGCTCATCCTGGATTTGTCCCAGTACGCGGGCACCCGGCCGCTGCCCGTGATGAAAAACCATCCTCGTGCGCTGATTGCCTTCACCGGGCACAAGTCCCTTTATGGCCCGCAGGGCAGCGGGGGCTTAATCAGGCGCGGGCCCGTCACCCTGCGCCCCCTCATCACCGGCGGCAGCGGGGTTTTGTCCTTTTCACACACGCACCCGGACAGCTTTCCGGAGGTCTGCGAGGCAGGCACCCTCAATGTGCCGGCCATCCTGGGCCTGGAAGCCGCGGTCAAGTGGCTGACGCGGCAAGGCCTGATGCATGTGCAGGAGCAGGTGGATGCCCTGCGGCTGCAGTTGATGGAAGGCATACAAAGCATCCCCCATCTTAAGGTTTATGGCGCACAAAGGGACGCGGGCCCTGTGGCGGCTTTCAACATCGCGGGCATGGACTCGGGCGCTGTTAGCCAGCTGCTGGATGAGCAGTACGGCATCATGACCCGCCCAGGCGCCCATTGCGCGCCGCTATGGCATGAGGCCATGGGCACAAGGGAGCAGGGCGCTGTCCGCTTCAGCTTTTCCTGTTTTAATACGCAGGAAGAAATCGACATGGCAATCGCCGCGCTGCGCGCGATTGCGAAAACCGCTGATTGAATCCTTGATGCAATCTGCGGTGTCAGCGTGCCCGGAATATCTGGGGTTCGCCACACACAATCCCCTGAGCGCCCGCCCTGATATGATATACTGATTATTGTTATGGGGGTGAGCGCGTGTACAAGGTGCTGATTGTGGAGGATGACCAGGTCATCCTGGAAGCGGTGGCAGACTACCTGAAGGGCTTTGGCTATCAGGTGTTTCCCGCCCAGAACTTTGAGGATGTGCTGGCGGATTTTGTCGCGGTGGAGCCGCAGCTGGTGCTGCTGGACTTGAAACTGCCGCGCTATGGCGGTTTTCACTGGTGCCGTGAGATTCGCAAGATCTCCACCGTGCCCATCCTGTTTATCACCTCTGCTGCGGATAACATGACGGCTGTGACCGCCATGAGCATGGGCGCGGATGACCTCATCGCCAAGCCCTTGCTAAAAAGGAGCCATCGTGGCTCCTTTTATGATTTGAATTGTATTACTCTTTCAGCTCCACCATCACCACGGTATCGGTTTCATCCGGGAGCACAGGGTCTGGCCCCAGGCTGACAAAGCAGATATCCGGGTAGTTGTTGGTGACCCAGTTGCGCTCAATCTTAAGCTCCTGCCCGGTGGCCAGCAGGCGCACGGACTTCACCTCATCCGCCTTCAAACCGGTGAGCGGCAGGTAGCCAATGGGGTTGTCAAAGATGTGGAAATACAGCTTGTTGCCCTTTTTGGTCACACGGCCAAAGTCCGGCTTTACAAGGCCTGCCGGGCCGCAGCCGTAGATGCTTTCGTGGTGATCGCGCATCCAGCGGCCAATCTTCTTCAGGGCATGGAGGGATTCCCCGGGGATGCGCCCGCGCGCGGTGGGCCCCACGTTCAGCAGGAGGTTGCCGCCCTTTGAGACACACTCCACCAGCTTGCGGATGAGCATGGGCGCGGGCTTGAAGTGCTTGTCCGTCCCGTGGAAACCCCAGTTGTTGTTCATGGTGACGCAGGCCTCCCAGGCCACCGGGTCCCCCTTGCAGTTGACAATGCCCTGGGGAGGGATAATCTGCTCGGGGCTGACAAAGTCCCCGCTGTAGGGCTTGGGGTGCAAAGACAAGAGGCTGCCAAAGCCCTCGCCCGAGGCCTCCAGGCGGTTGTCGATGATGACCCCGGGCTGATGCTTCCGCACCATCTTCAAAAGGTCGGTGACCCGCCAGGCCTCGCCCTTTAAGTGGTCATAGCTAAAATCAAACCACAGGATGTCAATCTGGCCGTAGCCCGTCACCAATTCCTCCACCTGGGCGTGCATGTAGTCCAGGTAGGTGTCAAAATTATAGCTGTGATCTTTATAGGCCGGGTTGTCGCGCATGGGATGCTGGCGGTCGCCGAAGTGCGGGAAATGGGGGTGGTGCCAGTCGATTAAGGAGTAGTAAAAGCCCACCTTCAAGCCTTCCGCGCGGAAAGCGTCCACATACTCCCTGATCAAATCCCGGCCTGCGGGGGTATTGGTGGCCTTGTAATCGGTGTGCTGGCTGTCAAACAGGCAGAAACCGTCATGGTGCTTGGCCGTCATCACCGCATAGCGCATGCCCGCTTCCTTTGCGGCCTTCGCCCAGGCCTTGGGGTCATAGTCACGCGGGTCAAACTCGTCAAAATACTGCTGGTAGTCCGCAACAGAGATGCGCTCATTGCAGCGAATCCACTCCCCGCGCGCGGGGATGGCGTACAGCCCCCAGTGAATAAACATGCCAAAGCGCGCAGATAAAAACCACGCCATGCGTTTTTCATATGCTGCCCGGTCCATCTGTTCCCTCCTGATGATTGATTTTTCCTAAGCACATCATAGCATAACCGGGGTTACAGTACCATCATCAGGGTGCCAGCCCCAATCAAGGCAGTGCCGATGAGGGACTTGGTGGTGAGTTCTTCGTGCAAAAAGACGAAGGCCAAAACCAGGGTGATGACCACGCTCAATTTGTCGATGGGCACCACCTTTGACACCTCCCCGATTTGGATGGCTTTAAAATAGCACAGCCAGGAAGCCCCGGTGGCCAGGCCGGAAAGGACGAGGAAAAGCCAGCTTCTGCGGCTGATCTCGCCGATGCCTTTGTGGGCCGAGGTCAAAAAGACCATGCCCCAGGCAAAAATTAGCACCACCACGGTGCGCAGGGCAGTGGCCAGATGGGAGTTGACCCCTTCAATGCCAATCTTGGCAAAGATGGAGGTGAGGGCGGCAAAGATTGCCGATGCCAGTGCCAGAATGAACCACATACTGTATCCTCCTTGTTTTGATCGATTCTAAAAGGGCTGCCGCATTTGCGGCAGCCCAGGGTTTACTTGTCTTTTTGTTCTTTTTCCTTTTCCCGTTTTCCGGCGCCCAGCACAGCGCTGGCGGCCTCCTCCCGGAACTGGTTGGTGTACAGCTGATAGTAGGCGCCCCGTTTGGCCAGCAGCTCCTCATGGCGGCCTTCCTCGGTGATGACCCCGTCTTCCAGCAGCAGGATGCGGTCGGCCTTCCTGATGGTGGACAGGCGGTGGGCGATGATGAAGCTGGTGCGCCCAGCCAGCGTCTGCTCAATGGCGTGCTGGATCAACATTTCGGTTTCGGTGTCCACGGAGCTGGTGGCTTCGTCCAGCACAAAGAGCCGCGGGTTGTGCAGGATGGCCCGGGCGAAGGAAATCAGCTGCTTTTCGCCGGTGGATAAGCGGCCGCCCCCCTCGCCCACCTGGGATAAATAGCCTTTGTCCATCTTCTGGATGAAGGCGTCGGCATTCACCAGCCGGGCGGCAGCCATGGCTTCTTCCTCTGTGGCCTCCGGGTTGGCGTAGCGCAGGTTGTCCATGACGGTGCCCGAGAAAAGGTGGGGCTCCTGCAGCACGTAGCCCAGGCTGGACTGCAGCCACAGCTGGCTGCGCTCCCTGTAATCCCGGCCGTCAATTAAGATGCTGCCATGGGTGGGCTCATAAAAGCGGCACAGCAGGTTCACAATGGTGGATTTGCCGGCCCCGGTAGGGCCCACAATGGCCACGGTTTTCCCGGGCTTTACCTTCAGGTTGAAGTGGGTCAGCACGGTTTCGCCGTCCTTGTAGCGGAAGGTGACGTCCCGAAACTCCACAGCGCCTTGGATTTTTTCCCAGTTTTCCTTTTTGGGGCGGAAGTTGTCGCCGTATTTGGCCACCACCTCCGGGCTGTCCTTGATGTCCGGCTCGGTTTCCAGCAGGCTCACCACCCGCTCGGCAGCGGCCTGGATGCGCTGCAGCTCAGAGAAGGCCGCGGCGATGTCCCTGATGGGATGGAAGAACTGGACGGAATAGCTGACAAAGGCGGTGAGGGTGCCCAGGGAAAGGACGCCCCCCAAGACCTGGCTGGCGCCCTGGCCCAGCACCAGGGCAGAGGCGATGGAGGACACCGCGATGACCAGGGGCATGAACAGGGCGCTTAAGGTGGCCGCCCGAACGGCAGCCTTGCGCATGTTGCCGGTTAAGGTTTCAAACTCCGCCACGTTTTGCGCCTCCAGCACAAGGGTTTTGGTGGTCTTGGCCCCCATGATGCCCTCATTGAAGGAGCCTGTAATCCGGGAGTTGATTTTGCGCACCTCCCGCTGGGCTTTTAGGATGCGCTTTTGAAACCAGACGGTGATTACGGCCAGCACCGGCACCACAAGCAAAACCAGCAGGGCCAGTTGCCAGTTGATGATCAGCATGGCGATGGTCACGGAAATCAGGAAGATGGAGGCCCATACCAGGTCCACCAGGCCCCAGCCAAAGGCCTCCGCCAGGTGCGTCACGTCGCTGGTAAGCCGGCTCATCAGGAAGCCTACCGAGGTGCGGTCGTAATAGGAAAAGGGCAGCTCCTGCAGCTTGCGGAAGCCCTTCATGCGCATGTCGTAGTTGACCCGGCTTTCAATGCGGCCTGCCACCAGGATGAAAAAGAAGATGGAGCTGACCTGCAGGGCAATGATGACCAGGTAGACGAGAATGAAAGGCAGCAGGGATTGCCCGGCCTCATTCACCACGATGTAGTTGTCAATGGCGTGGCGGGTGAGCAGGGGGATAAACACGTCCGTGACCGCCAGCACCACCATCATCAGGGCCACAAAGCCCATGGATTTCCAATGGCGGCGCAGCTGCACAAACAGCTTCCCGAAAAGTTTTGGGTCAAATTTTTTGGTATAGTCCTGTTCTTCCAGGTAGGAAAAATCACTCATACAGATTGCTCCAAACTGGCCTGTGCCACAAACTCGTCCTCCAGCCCTGACTGGATCTGGTGGATGCGCTGGTACAGGCCGGGTCGTGATATCAATTGCTCATGGCTGCCCGAATCGGTGATCCGGCCCTCCTCCAGCACAAAGATGATGTCCGCCTGGCTCAAGGTCAGGATGCGGTGGCTGATGATGAGGGTGGTCACATCCCGGCTGCGCTCCTTTAAGGCTTCCCGGATGCGGGCGTCGGTCTGGGTGTCCACGGCGGAGAGGGAATCATCAAAAATCAGGACATCGTTGTCCTTAAGCAGGGTCCTTGCGATGGCGGCCCGCTGCTTCTGGCCGCCCGATAAGGTCACCCCCCGCTCGCCCACCATGGTGTCCCAGCCTTTTTCGCTTTCCTCAATAAACTGCAGGGCCTGGGCGTCTGAGGCGGCGGCCTCCACCTGCTGTTTGTTGGCCTCTGGCGCTGCAATGCGCAGGTTGTCGTAGATGGTCTTGCTGTACAGGAAGGGCTCCTGCAGCACCAGGCCCACCCTGTTCCTTAGGTGTTTGCGCTGGATGCTTTGGATGTCCACCTCGCCGATTTTGATGCTGCCCGACTGGGGCGCATACAGCCGCTGCAGCAAGAGGGCGATGCTGGACTTGCCGGAGCCGGTGGCCCCCAGGATGGCGGCAGTCTGGCCGGCTTTGATGGTGAAGGACAGGTCTTTTAAAACCTCGCCCCCCTCTTCGTACTTGAAGTTGACGCGGGCAAACACGATGTCGCCCATAAGCTCAGGGGTAATGGCGCCGTCCACATCCTTCTCCTGCTTTTGGCGCAGGATTTCGTCAATGCGCTCCAGGGCTACCATGGTGCGCCCGCCCTGGGAGAGCACCCTGCCCAGGTTCCGAACAGGCCAGAGCAGCATGCCGATGTAGCTGGTGAAGACCACGATGTCCCCCACAGAGATGCGGCCGGCCCGGGCTTCCATCAGGCAGAACACCAGGGTGAGGAGGGTTTGAAGCATGCCCATCAAATCCCCGGAGGACCAGTAGATGGCGTCCAGCCAGGACAGTTTCATAAACTTGTCCCGCGTATCGCTGGCAGCGGCGTCGTATTTTTCGAGCTCCCGCTGGGCCTGGCCAAAGGCCTGCACCACCCGCACCCCGGTCAGGTTTTCCTGGAGCACGGTGGTCATGTGGCCTTCGGCTTCGTCTGCGGTGCGGAAAGCCTTGATGATGAGCTTAAAAAATTGCCAGGCAAACAGGAAGAGCGCCGGCATGATGAACATGCTGATTAAGGTGATCTTCAGGGAGATGGGGATTAAGAGGGCCAGGGCAATGCCCACCATCATCAGCGCGTCCACGATGTTGAGCAGCTGCATGGCAAAGAAGCGCCTGGTGGTGTCCACGTCCGAGGTGCAGCGCTGCACCAAATCCCCCGTGGGGGTTTTGGAGTGGTAGGCGAAGGGAAGTTCCTGCAGGTGGGCATACAGGTCGTTGCGCAGGCGTCTGGCAGCCCTTTCCGATCCGATGGCGGTGAGACGGCCCTTTAAAAAGTTGCAGGCGCCGGACACCACGCTGATGAGGACGATGGTAAGCCCCGGGATCCACAAATGAGCCCGCATATACTCCCGGCCGCCCAGGGCGTTGACCCACTGGGTGATGAAGCCGGGCAGCCTGGAGGGCATGCCCTGCAGGTAGTTGTCCAGCACCTCGGCTAAGACGGCCGGTGTAAAAAAGCCGAGGAGGACGCTGGTGATGCTGAGGACAGCGGCCCAGGAAAAATACCGCAGGTTTTCGCGGATGAGCCTGGCCATCAGCCGGTGGTTTCGTTTTTTCATAAAGCTCCTGTTTGGTTTGAACACAAAAATAGCTCCGCATTGTCATGTGCCATGCTGGAGCCGCTTTGATTGCCTGGTTTGAAATTCAGCGCAAGAAAAGCCGGCCGGGCCATGGCAGAGTTCCATTGTCTACCCTGATTGTTCTCTTGTTCATCTGACCGTGGCCTCCTTTCTTTTAGGTACGCAGACAGTATAGGCAGCATTGCGGGCACAAGTCAAGACAAATTTCATAAAAATACAAGATTTTCAAGGGATTGCTGGATGCATTGCATAAAAACGACCAAGTTTGCCCGTTTTCTTTTCGCTCTTTGACATGTTTATGCGTTTCCTGTGTGCTGATGCATAAATTGGGCGCCGGTTCATCCTTGACATCCGCCCTATGCACGGGTGTATAATTGTGCCAGATTATCAGTGAATCCACAGTTTTTTTCGGTCGCTTGAATGCAGCTTCCGTCCCTTCCGGTAATGAAAATCACAGGGGGAACGGGGGATGAACGCATAGAACCATACGTTGAGGAGGTATCCCTGATGGTAACACCCAGAATCCGTACACCGCTCCTGTTTGTGATGGCCCTGGTCATGCTGCTGGGCTTGCTGCCCGGTGTCAGCCTTGCACAGCAGGTCGAAGCCGCGGCCTACCCCGGCTTTAAGCTCATTGAGCAATCCCAGTTCACGCTGGTCAACGCCGGGCCACCCTGTATGAGCATGAGAAGACCGGGGCCCTCGTGTTTGTGATGCAAAACGAGGACACCAACCGCACCTTTGATATTTCCTTCCGCACGCCGGTTCATGATGACAAGGGCGTCCCCCACGTGTTTGAGCATGCCACCCTGGGCGGCTCCAAGAAATATCCGTCCAAGTCCCTGTTCTTCAACCTTACGCATCAGACCTACAACACCTACATGAATGCGATGACCACCGACATCATGACCACCTATCCCATCGCGTCACTGTCGGAGGATCAGCTGCTGCGCTATGCGGACTACTACACCGACAGCGTGTTTAATCCCTCCCTCATGCAGGACAAGAGCATCTTTGAAGAAGAAGCCTGGCGCTATGCCATGGCGGATGCTGACAGCGAGCTCACCCTGGCAGGCACGGTGTACACCGAGATGCAGGGCGCTTACACCATCCAACGGGCAGCCCAGCTGGATTTCATGAAGACCCTCTTCCCCGGCAGCCAGGCGGGCAACTCCTTTGGCGGGGACCCGCTGCAGATTCCCAACATGACCTGGGAAGACCTGAAAAACTACCACGATGCCTACTACCATCCCAGCAACTCCTTAACCTGTCTCTACGGCAAACTGGAGCAGGTGCCGGCCTTCATGGAACTGCTGGACGGCTATTTCTCCGCCTTTGAGAAAAAGGAATTCACCTTCGCGGACGAAGGCTATGTGCCCATCAAAGAGCCCGTGGCAAAAACCCATCCCTTTGCGGTGGAGGCCACGTCCGACACCCAAAACGGCGCTGTGGTCTACTACGGATTGATCTGTGAAGGCGCCACCTACGAGGATGAGCAGGTGATGGACCTGCTCACCACCTTGCTTAACGAATCCTCCTCAGGCTTCCAGCAGGAGATGAAAAAGCGCCTGCCCGCGGCCAGCGCCGGCTGCTACTACATCAACTCCCCGGAGATGACGGTGGTGTTCCGTGCCACTGGCATGAATGCCGACCAGGCCGAGACGTTTAAGGAAATCGTGGATGAATCCCTGGCCAAGGTAAAGGAAAACGGCTTTGACAAACATGCTGTGGAGGCCGTGGCTGCCGCCATCCGCCTGGACCTGCTGCTCACCACAGAAGAAAGCAATGTGGGCGCCAACCTGCTGCCCAATGTTGCCTACACCTGGGCAGATTCCGGGGACATCAACGCTTATTCCAAGTATGTGGACAACACGGCCAATTTCATGCCCTTTTATGAGTCCGGCGCCTACCAGGCCCTGGTGGGCAAATACCTGCTGGACAACCCCCGCACCGCCCTGTCTATCACGAAGCCCGAGCCCGGCCTGACAGAAAAGCAGGCAGAAGCCTTATCAGCCCAGCTGGCCGAGAAAAAGGCCGCCATGACCCCGGAGGAGATCCAGGCCATCGTGGAGCAGACCGCTTTGGCTGGGGAAAAGGAAGGGGATGCCAGCGAGTACGTAGCCCGTTTGCAGGCCGTCACCGTGGACAGCTTGCCGGTGGAGCGGCGCACCTATGAGATTGCGGACCAAACTGGTGAGGACGGTGTCCGGCGCATCCACGCCAAGGCCGACGTCACCGGGGTGGGGCAGGCCCTGCTGCTGCTGGATGCCGGCGCCCTCCTGCAGGAGGACATCCACTGGTTCAAACTGTACACCAACCTCTTAGGGGAGATGGATACTAAGCAGCGCAGCAATGCCGAGCTGGCCGCCCAGATGACCCGCTACCTGTATGAAAAAGACATGCGCATCTCGGTGCTCACCGGGGAAAGCGACAAGGAATGCCTGCCCAAGATGCGGGTCAGCTTCATCGCCATGGATGAGGACCTGGCCCCCGCCTATGAGCTGGTGTACGAAATCCTGTTTGAAAGCAAGCTGGATGATGCCCAGGCGGTGGCGGACACCCTAAGCCAGGTGAAAACAGCGCTGAAGCAGCAGATTACCAACGCGTCCTACAACATCCAGGTGTACCGTGCCTTTGCGGCCGCAAACCCGGGCTTTGCCTACTTCAACTACGCCAATTTCCTGGATTATTACGCCTTCCTGGAGCAGACAGAGGAGCTGCTGGCCAAGGAGCCTGAGGCGGTGCTTGCCAAGCTGGCACAGGTTCGTGACCACCTGAAAAACAGCGACGGCCTGATCTCCGGCTTCGCCGGCAATGAAGAAAGCTACCAGGCCAACCTTAAGGCCAGCGACGCCTTCATCCAGAAATTGGGCAAGGAAAGTCGCGAGCATGCCAGCTATGACCTGCCGGTCATCGCCCACAAGGAAGCCCTGGTGGTGGACTCTGCCGTCAACTACAACCTGCTCTATGCCACTTTTGAAGAGTTGGGCATTGAGCGCTTCACAGGGGATTTGGACGCCGTGACCCGCCTGGTAAGCGATACCTGGCTCTACCCGCTGCTGCGGGACCAGTATGGTGCCTATGGCGTGGACCATGGCGCTACAGAGGACGGGGTGTACATCCTGTCCTTCCGGGACCCCAACGTGAAGGAGACCTTTGATGTCTATGGCAACCTGCCCAAGCTGATTGAAGAGGGCGAGTTGACCGAGGACGTGTTGCAAGGCTACATCCTCTCTGCCTACAGCGGCTATGCCCTGTCCACCGGCGAATTGGCCGGCGCCAAAGGCGCTTTGATCAGCCATGCGGACGGTAAAAGCCAGGACCGCACCCTGAAATGGATGGAGGAGCTCAAGGCGGTGACCCCGGAGCAGGTAAAAGCCTATGCGGCCATGTACCAAACCCTCTTTGACAAGGGCCTGCGCTCCACCTCCGGCGGTGCCAAGACGGTTGCTGCCAACGAAAGCCTGTACGAAACTGTGTTCAATCCCTTTGCCGTAAAGGCGGAGGAGCCTGTCGCCCTTGGGGATGTGACTGAAGAGGACTGGTATTTTGAGGCGGTGAACAAGGCCCTGGAAATGAAGCTGATGGACCTGGCAGAGGAAGGGGCCTTCAAGCCCAATGAGCCCGCCACCCTGGGCCAGTTTGCCAAGGCACTCTTTGTCATGGTGGGCGGCAGTGGCAGCGAAGAGGAGAGCATCGCCAGCCTGAGCGAGTTTGGTTTGCTCCCGGCAACCGTTAAGGCGGAGGATCCCATCACCCGTGAGCAGGTGGCCGAATACCTGATTACCTTGTTTGTAGCGAGCCAGTACGACTTCAAGGCAGACATCCCGGCGGAGATCCCGGAGTTTGCAGACCGTGACCAGGTGAAGGCACCCCATGTGGACATGTTCAACTTCCTGGTGGGGCTGGAGATCATCAACCTCAGGGAAGGCGATCTCTTGGCACCTGCAGAGCCCATCACCCGGGGTGAGCTGGCCTACTTGTTGACGGGGCTCTAAGATTAAACGATACGATTTCCCTCAGAGGGCGGAGCCCTCTGAATCGCCAGCGATTTAGCTTTCAACGAGAAAAACAGCACCCTGCCGAAACCGGCAGGGTGCTGCATTTTGACAGTCATACATCTCTTGTTAAAGTTTTTGGTCACCTTTTTTCAAAAAAGGTGAGGTCTCTCCGTCCCCCTTACCAATCCGACCCGGAGGCGCGCCGTACGGCGCTTTGATGGCTGCTGTCCACCCGGTTTGTCCCGTGCGTTTTGGAGTTGGGGAAGTGGATGCAAAAATGCCCGGGGTACTCATTGTTGCGGATGCTCTGCTCGCCGTGCGGCATGGTGTTCATTGAGGCGGCATAGACTTTGCCGTTGTACTTGATGAGGATGGCACGCCGCGCCCAGGAGTAGGAGCCGCCCGCGATTTTCTTCAAGGTGGCAGCGTCGCTCTTGGTCAGCGGCTCTACGTCCATATGGTTATAGCCGCTCCAGCGGCGGACGGAGAAGGTAAGCCCGGTGGCCACATCCTTCACCACAAAGCTGGACCACTGGGGGATGACGTTCTTGCCGCCCTTGAACCAATCCACTTTGTTGGTGGGGATAGTGTAGTTGGCGGCGTTCTTGCCAAACAGCTTTTTGATGGTGTTGTTGCCGGCGATGCCGTCAGAAGTCAGGCCGCGTGATTTCTGGAAGCGTTTTACCGCCTCCACTGTCTCCTTGTCGTAGCGGGAGTTAATATCCTCTTTGTAGTAGCCGCGCAGTTTCAGCGCCTGCTGCAGGGCTTTCACATGCCGGCCGTAATTGCCAGGGTTGCTGGTGTTGGGGACCTCTATCTTGGAGATGGAGGTGATGCCCTTCATCCCCGGGTCGTCCTTGGCGGATGCCGCTTTGGCTTTGCCAAAGAGCAGGTTGATGGTTTCTTTGTCCGCGCGGCCAGTCTCCTTGAGCTTGACAGATTTCTGGAACCTGCGCACAGCGTCCGCGGTGCCGTTGCCGTACTTGCCATCCAAACCGCCTTTTAAGAAGCCCTTGATCTGCAGCGCGCGCTGCAGCTTTTCCACATCATCGCCATAGGAACCCCTGCGTGTGGCGCGCGGAAGCTTGCCCAGGTCAGAGATTCTGCGGATATTCTCATACTTACTGGCTGCTTTGGGCTTGTCCTTTTCGCCAAACTCTTTTTTAGCGGCGGAAGGTGCGTTCACCAGGCTTTTCATGATGTAGCCCGATTGCTTGTCGTACTCCACCTTGTAAAAATTGCCGCTGATACCCGTGATGCTTACTTTGGTGCCCTTTTTGAGGACAGCATAGTAAACAGAGCTGGTGTTGGGTTTGGAGCGGAAGAACACCTTGTCCTTGTTGACCGTTCCAGTATAGCTGGCGGCTTGTGCTGGCAAGGTGAAAAGGGACAAGAAGAGGAGCGCGGCCAGCAGGGTAGAGGCAACGCGATGGGCAGTTTTCATGATATCCTCCTGATGGGTTCCTTACACTGGACTCATTTGTTAAGGCTTTGATGCGCTGGTCTTTTTGCGTCTAAAACTGCTTTGTTCTCTCGGCATAGGATTTTGGCAATGCTTTCTTCCTTCAGCCTAGCGGCGTCATCAAGAATCCGCAGCTCATCTGTGCATGAACGCCTTCGTCCAGGATTGATGTCAGGGCGTCATCTACAATATATTACAAAGATATTACAAAGTCAAGGGGTAAATGCTACAATTTGATAATATTTTCGTACTAAATTAGGATGAGCGCGTCTTTTTTAGCAAGAAGCCAGGTTAACCCCGGGCGGATTCGTTCTGCATCAAAAGGGCGGGAAAAAAGCCGTGCATTTGCTTGCCTTTGTGGACGTTTTCCATGGGTCGTGATACAATTGCAAACAAGTCATTTTACGGTAAAATGGCAGTTCAATCACAACAGGGCAAAGGGTAGAGGGGTTCATGTACGATATTGTAATCATTGGCGCGGGGGTCATCGGCTGTGCCGTCGCCTATCGTTTGGGGCAGTATGAGGGCAAGTTCGCGGTGATGGACGCTGCCTTCGATGTGAGCGAGGGGGCCAGCAAGGCCAACAGCGGCATTGTACACGCGGGCTATGACGCCAAGGCCGGTACGGAAAAGGCCAGGCTGAATGTCAAAGGCGCCCAGATGATGAAGGGGCTGTGCCGCACCCTGGGCGTGCCCTATGGCCAGCCAGGGGCGATGGTGCTGGGCTTTCACGAGGAGGACCGCCAGACGCTGGAAAATCTGTACAAGAATTCCATCGTCAATGGTGTGCCTGGCTGCCGATTGATTGAGCGTGATGAAATCCTTAAGCTGGAGCCCAACATCAACCCGGATGTGCTGCTGGCGCTTTTGGTGCCGGCCTCGGGGCTGGTAAGCCCCTATGAGTTAACCCACGCGCTGGCGGACAGCGCAAAGGAGAACGGCTGCGATTTCCTGCTTGGCACAAAGGCCGAGGCGCTGTCTTTTTTGGACGGTGTCTGGACCATCACCACCTCAAACGGGCAGGTACAGACCCGGGCTGTTGTCAACTGCGCGGGCGTCTTTGCTGATGTGCTGCATAACCAGATCTCTACCAAACAGGTAAAGATTGTCGCGCGCCGCGGCCAGTACTACCTGCTGGATCACAGCACCCCGTTGCTGTTTAACCGGACCATCTTCCAGGTGCCCACCAAAATGGGCAAGGGCGTGCTGGTGTCACCTACCACCCACGGCAACCTGCTGTTGGGTCCGACAGCGGAGGACATCGAGGACGGCCTGGACACCGCAACCACCCAGGGCGGCTTGGGAGACGTGCTGGAAAAAGCGCGCCTCACCTTCCCCAAGGCTGATTTGCGACAGGTGATTACCACCTTCTCAGGCATCCGCGCGCATGAGATGGCGGGCGACTTTTTAATCGGCCAGGTGGAGGGCGCGCCGGAGGGCGCCTTTGAGGCCATCGGCATTGAAAGCCCTGGCCTGTCTGCCGCGCCCGCCATCGGCGAGGAGCTGGGGGACTGGGTCGCCTACTTTTTAAAGCTGAAGAAAAACTTGAATTACATCGCGCCTACACCCCTGCCCAAGGCCTTTGCGGGCATGAACGAGCAGGAGCGCAGGGCCGCATATGAGATCGACCCGGACTATGGCCGCATCGTCTGCCGCTGCGAGCAGGTGACCGAGGCCGAGGTGCGCCGCAGCATCCGCCGCCCCATGGGCGCGCGCAGCTTAGACGGTGTCAAGCGCCGCACACGGGCCGGCATGGGACGTTGCCAGAGCGGCTTTTGCTCCACCCGGGTGATGGAAATCCTGGCCGAGGAATTGGGGCAGGATTTGCCCTCCATCTTAAAATCCGGCGGCAACAGCTGGCTTTTGACCGGCAGCATCGGCAAGGAGGACAGCCATGAGCAGTAACGCGCGCATCCCCGTTGATCTGCTGGTGATCGGCGCGGGCCCCGCTGGCCTGGCGGCCGCCATCGCGGCCAAGCGTGCCGGTGTGATGAGCCTTTTGGTCTTAGAGCGTGAGGACGAGCAAGGCGGCATCCTGAACCAGTGCATCCACAATGGCTTTGGCCTGCACCGCTTCAAGGAGGAGCTGACCGGGCCCGAATACGCAGAGCGCGACATCAAGGAAGCGCGGGATTTGAACATCCCCGTCCTCACCGGCACCACGGTGCTGGCGGTCACCCGGGACAAACAGGTCACAGCCGTCAGCCGTGAGCGCGGGCTTTTAGTGTACCAGGCCAAGGCCATTATCCTGGCCATGGGCTGCAGGGAGCGGCCCCGCGGCGCCCTGGCAATCCCCGGCAGCCGCCCGGCGGGGGTTTATTCCGCCGGCACCGCGCAAAAGCTGGTCAACATGGCGGGCTTCATGCCCGGGCGCAAGGTTGTCATCCTGGGTTCCGGCGACATCGGCCTTATCATGGCGCGCCGGATGACCTTACAGGGCGCGCAGGTGCTGGCCTGTGTGGAGCTGATGCCCTATTCCAGCGGGCTGAACCGCAACATCGTGCAATGCCTGCAGGACTATAACATCCCGCTGATGCTCTCCCACACGGTGGTTGACATTCATGGAAAGGAACGCTTAACAGGCGTCACCGTTGCCCAGGTCGGCGAGGATCGCCGGCCCATCCCAGGAACGGAGCAGGAGTTTGACTGTGACACCCTGCTGCTGTCCGTCGGCTTAATACCGGAGAATGAGCTGTCCTTGCAGGCGGGCGTGCGCATCTCCGCCACCACCCAGGGCGCAGTGGTGAACAACCAGTACGAAACAAACGTCAAGGGCATTTTCGCCTGCGGCAATGTGCTGCACGTGCACGACCTGGTGGACTATGTCAGCCGGGAAAGCATGCAGGCAGGCGCCGCGGCTGCCCAGTATCTGCAGGGGGAGAAAGCCCCCTTCCTCAGATCCCAGGTAAAAGATGGCCAGGGCGTGCGCGGTACGGTGCCCCAGCGGCTGGATATCCCGCAGGGCGCGGTGGAAGAGGGCATCGAATTAATGTTCCGGCCGGACAAGGTCTACCAGAACCACTACGTCACCGTGCGCACGCCGGATGAGGTGCTGCTGTCCCAGCGCCGCTTCATCCTCACCCCGGGGGAGATGGCGGAGGTCAAACTGACGCCGGACATGCTCTCCCGCGTCCGCCAGACTAATGTGACGGTTGAGATTACAGCGGAAAAGCAGACGATATAAGCAAGCGGCGTGCGGCATATTCAGCAGGGCATCCCGCGCTAAGGGCTGATCCCGCCCGCCGCCTCCAGCGTGTTCAAGGCATAGCGCAGCCTTGTGCCCCAGGTATGGGCAACCGCCTGGGGGTAGAGGATGGTGCAGACAAAGCTGCCCTGCGTTGTTTCCAGGCACAGCACCTGGACCACTTGCTGATCCTTGCAGGCATAAAAGCCGGTTTTGGCCTCCTGAGGGAAGTTGGGCAGCTGCTCCGCCAGTTCCGTCCCCATCTCCTCAATGCGATAGCCATCCCAGACGTAAAAGGTCTGGGCCTGGGCATTCAGCTCAAAAAGCTCCGGCACGGGCGGGTAGATGGGCTGGCCAAACGCATCCTGCATACCGCTCATCTCCTCGCCTTTCACATAGCGCTTCTGGTATTCATAGGCATGCAGAGCCACCTGAGCAGGCTGGACGCTCAGATAAATGTGGTCATCATTGACGATGCGCCGGCGGTCCACGTTAAGGAAATCCCCCGGCTCGTAGGCGGTCAGGCGCTGGCTGTCATAAAGCAGGGACAGGCCCAGCTTGGGTACCACGGCGCGCTTAAGCAGCACCTCCTCCTCCCCTTCCCCAGTTTGCAGGCGGATGACCCGCAGGCCCGCGGCAGGGGCTGGCGCTGTATCAAAGTCGCTGAGCAGCGCAAAGCCGCGCACCGTCTGCCGGCCCTGCTTGGTTTCCAGATAGGCATAGTCGCCCATTTTGCTCAGCAGGTGTACCTCCTGCCCGGCTTTGAGGTGTATCAGGGGCTGCGCCTGGCCCAAGGGGTCGTCTGTCAGCGCGGTTTTACGCAAGGCTTTGGCAGGCACCCGGGTAAAACCCAGGGGCTCCGGGGCATCCCAGTACCCGGACAGGGCAGAGGCCTTGACATAGCCCACCCGGTAGTGCCCGGACGCAATGGCGTACTGCACCATGATAAAGTCGTTTTCCCGGCCAAACACCTGCACCCAGCCCTTGCTGCTGACCTTGGCCTTGCCGCGTCCCCCCCGGAGCGAATCGGTGTCTGGGGCGCTGTACACCGGGTAGTTGCCGCCGGCCCCCAGGGCCATTTCCCAGGCTTCCAGAAAACCGGCGGGAATCTGGGGAGGCAGGGCGTCGGGCTGCCGGGCTTGCTGGGGGGACTTGGGCAGCAGCCCCAGGTCAAAGCTGCGCAGGTCACGGTTGATCCGGGCCTTGATTTTTGTATCTACTTTTGATTCCTCCAAGAAATACAGGGCATCCGCCGTGACGTCCATCATCCTGCTTTGCCCGGCGTGGGCATAATGGGACAATAGCCAGACGCCCTGTTGGTCCAGCTCAAAGATGCACTGGTTTTCGTAGAATTCCCCGTTGCTCCAGGCAAAATACAGCGCCTTGTCCCATAGGATTACAGCAGGTTGTTCAAGAAAGACGCCCTTTTCGGACCATTTGTCCGTGCCGCTGGCGTCGCTCATGAACACACGCATCTCCCCCTGGGGGAAGGCTGTCTTGTTGATAAATTGTTGGCTCCACCGCCCCTGCTCCTGGGTGAAGCCCGCCAGGATGTTTTCATGTCCCCTTTTTAGGGACACAAAGCCCCAGCGGGTTCCGGCGATTGGGGTCCAGCAGATGGGGGTGAAGCCCGCAAACTCATCCAGCAGCGGCGCATGGACGCCGTCCCACTGTATGCCGCGCAAGCCCTCCTCTGCCTGGGCGGAGGCAGCAGGAAACAGGCCCAGCAGGACACATACCAGGATGAGGATGGACAGGGTTTTCTTCATGGCGGCAGCCTTTCTGTTTGTAATCAGTTTTATGTTGGCACTTGTCATGTCACATCAGTAATTATCTGGCAAGCTGCCTGCTTCCCGCTCTTTGCGCGTCACTGGCTGGAATCTGCTTGAAGCAGATAGGTCCGCAGCAGCCAGCTGTTGTCATCGGCACCCCTTTCCAGGGTGCAGAGGGTATCCTCCCCCTGGGCGTACAGGCCAAAGGCCTCACCCATAAAGGTCAGGGGATGAAGAACCCCCTTTGCATCCACCGCGCCAAGCATCTTCGCGAAGGTCTGGCTTGCCTCGTCCCACACCTCGTTTACAGCCAGGAGCTGGGCATTTGACACCAGGTATCCTGAAACATAGGAAGCCCCAGGCAAGGCGGTCAGGGTGCCTCGGTCTGTGATTTTCTGGCTGTCAGGATCATAGGTCAAATCCACAAACTCGGTGTTTGTGTGGTAGATCAGCAAACGGACCTTGCCCTTGAAGCTTACGGCAGACTGCACCGATGTGAACTCATGGGCCAAAAGGCTGGGCTCGGCCAATTCTACTGTTTGCTCTGTAGGGCTGTCCCCCATGGTATAGCTGCGCAGCTCCAGGTGCGCTTGCTGATTTTTCTGTATGATCCACAGGCGCTGCGCCCGATCCACACAAAAAGCGGGATCGTAGTCAAAGGTATTTATCGTGAAGGTCTGCCTGCTGGGGGCGTGCTCAATGTGCCAGCGCCGCAGGGGAGTTGCTGGTTCTACATCCTCTGCATGGGCTTGTTTGCCCAGCAGGAAGGGGCCCTGGTTCTGTGTGTAATAGGCGGCTCCGGCCTTCAGGGTTTGTTTTTGATCCTCCTTGACCTTCTGCCCCTCTACGCTAAAGACAGAGCGATAGCAAACTTCCATCGTGGTGATGTCCGGATAGAATTCGCAAACAAATTCATTGCCTTTGATGAGAATTTGGGCATAAGGGTAGGTGGAAACATCCGGGATGTGGGCGGCAAGCAGCTTGGACAGCAAGCGGCTTCCTGTATTTGAAAACAAATCCAGCCAATACAGTTCCTCGCCCTGCTGTTCACCTTGTGAAAAATAGATGACCGCCAGCTTGCCTGAAGGCAAGGGCTCAACCTTTTCAATGCGCAGGGGAAGCCTGCTGAAGGCCAGCGGGTGTTCCTGCTTGAAGGTCATTTCCATCACAGCAGCCTTCCCCACAGCCCCATAGCCAAACAGGCTAATGAGCAGGAAACAGGCCAACAAGGCAGCACGCAATCTTTTCATCCAGGCGTCCTCCGTTCATTTGATAGATGATAGGGCTTCTCTTAATACAACAGTCCGGGAGGCCATTTTGTTGCATCCGCTGTTTTTGTTTTTGCATATCCTCTGCAATACGGGAAACCAGGCGGAATGATACTAAAAAAGGGGCAAACGCCCCCAATACAATGATTTAATTTTGCGCACTTTTTCCCCAAAAGTGCCGTCCCCATCCCTAGCCTGCCAGCCAGGCCAGGGCATTTTGCCGGTCCTTGGTGAAATAGGCGGTCTGGCCCAGGTTGCTCTCCCGGATGCAGGCCTTCAGCGCCAGGCTCGCCAGAAGATTGAAGTCGCCGACCACGGCCAGTTTCAGCCGGTAATTGGTGAAAGCCTGGGCCAACTCCCCGGCAAAGCCAGTTTTCAGGTCGAAAAAGGATTCGTCAATGAAGTCCCGGTGGATGAGCAAGCGGCTCACCTTGTGCTCAAACACCAGGCTGCCAATCAGGTCCTTCACCATGTCCATGCCCTTAAGGCTGTGGGGCTCCCCCAGAACCTCGGCCACCCGGACCCCTTTCACGTCTAAAAAGCGGATTTCCATTGTCAGACCTGGTCTTTAATGGGGCGGATTAAGATGAAGGGGGTGAGCTCCTTGCCCTGGCCCGAGGGGTTGTCCGCCATCGCCTCCTGAATCTCCGCGTCCGTCAACGGGAAATCGCTGCTCTTGCCCAGCTGGTTGCGGTGAAAGTCGTTGGCATCCATGATGACCACCGGGATCCCCGTCTTTTTTGTCAGCTCATCGCACAGCATGTCAGCGTTGGGGGGGTTGATGACGGCCAGCTCGTGGTATTCCTGAAAGTCACTTGCCGCGTAAAACCCGTCAATCCCGGCCACATCATGCCCGCAGACCTTGTAGAATACGCCTTTGACGCCAAAGGGCTTGGTGATGGCGGAGAGAAAGGTGGCCAGCAGCACACGGGGCAGGCCTGCGATGTCAATGGTCATCTGCAGCTTATAGGGCTCATGCATGCCAATCCCAGTGCTGTTGTGGCCGGCAAAGCGCCACAGCAGCTTGGCCCAGAAGCCGGGCTTCACCTGCTCGCGCGTCTTCACAGAGCCCACACACATGCCCATGACCTTCGCGCCAAAGGACAGCACATCCCCGGGCTGGTACAGGGGCTTTACATAGCGGTGCAGCAGCTCGGATTGGTCCTCATGGGGCTTGACGAAATGCGTCTTGATGGCATAGCGCGCATAGCGCCTGCCGCTCTCGCCCGTGATATCCCCGCGGTCATAATAGATGATGTCGCCCAATTCCCGCCGTTGATGAGCCAGGTTGCGGCTGCCGTCTTCTGCCATGGTTTCCTCCAAATCAGTCTGTTTGTGAAGAGAACTGGCACAAAATCAGTTCAACCTCAGTGCCCTGCATTTTATCAAAAGCCCTTTGATGTCGTCAAGACAAGGGCATAAAGGCCTGCCCAGGCTTGACGCGGACTGCAACAATCTATAAAATTGAGTTGATAAAAACATGTATAAAGGAGGGATTGTGTGGATTTTGCAGGCCAGTTGATGCTGGCATATTTGGAAGAGGATGATACGCGGCGCGTTTTATTCCGCGTGCGTCCCCTTATTTCACAGGAGGGCACCATATCGCCCGAGGATTTGGAGGAGCTGGAGCAGGATGGGTTCATGCGCATCGCGCCGGACCGGCAGGAGCAGCACAGCTTCAAGGAGCGCATGAGTGAACTGGGCTCCCTTTGCTTGATTGACCTGACCCACGCGGAGAGCGCGATGGGCAAGGTGCGCCTCAACAAAAATTATGCCCCCGGCCGGGGCGAGAACAACCGCTATATTATCTATTCCGACGCCATCCAGGCCCTGCCCAGGGAGATGGTGTACGAGGTGGTCGCGGAGGACAAATCGCACACCGCGCTGACCAGCCAGTATTATCTGCGTGCGGGCGGGCGCATCTCCGGCCCTCACTGCCCCCAGGGCTCCATCGCCTGCCCCGCCTCCCAAAGTTTGATGCCCGACTGCGAGCGCCTGTTTTTGGTGGAGATGCCCGATGGCATCAGCCGTATGTTTTATTGGCCGCACCGCAATCAGGCTGACGAACCAGCCCAAAACGCGGGGGATATGCCCGCTGATGATGTAAAAACAGACGAAATGGGGGTGGATGAAGATCCCTTGACTGAGGACGTGTCCGAGGAGTTGCTCTCCACGCCTGCGCAGTACCCGCTTTTTGACGCGGCCAGGGCGCAGATGGATGAGGCCTTGTCCCTGGCTGGTTTTGATTTGCTCAAGGAGGATGCGGCGCACCTTTTGATAGCCTGCCTGCTGTTTGAGCGCGTGGGCATCTTTGGAGATAACCTGTCTGATGCCTGCCTTGCCGCGCAGACGGTCAAGGACCTCTTTCCCGCCCTGGCGGTCACCCTGGGGCACAAGGGCAATGGCTCCCCCCAGCATGCGCTGAGGCTGCTGGTGAAGGAGGAAGGCAAATTGGGGAAACGCTACACAAAAAACCCCTGGCCCATCTTCCACATCAAAAGCGGCGGGGGCATCCCCTGCCCGCCTCAAGAGGTCAAGACGCTCAACATGAAGGTTCTGTCCGCCTTTTTGGAGGAGCAATGCCGCATCGCAGACATTCAGGAAGCTGATTTGGACAGCCTGCTTTTGTCCCTCACGCGGGGCAATCACCCACTGCCCCTGCGTTTGCGCGCCCAGATCGCGCAGTTTTACCGCTGCGTCAAGGCGCTTCATCCGCAGACGGCGTGCGCGGGTCTGATTGAAGCGGTCTTTACCCAGCCCTACTACCGCGCCCTGGGGATCGTGGATGAGGACGCCCAGCATCAATGGGCGCTATAAAGGAAATCACCAGCACCGCCAACGCCCAGGTCAAGCGCTGGCGGCAATTGCGTTTTGCCGCCGGCCGCCGCGCACACGGACTGTTTTTAGCCGAGGGCGAGCATCTGTGTGAGGAAGCGCTCAAGGTCAGCGCGGCCATCAGCTACCTGGTGCAAAAGGACCAGGCGGACACCTACGCCCGCTTTTTACACGCGGGTTGTGACGCCTTTTTGGTGTCCCCGCAGGTCATTAAGGCCCTGTCTGACAGCAAAACGCCGCAGGGCTGTGTGGCGGTGTGCCATCTCCCGGCACAAAGGCCGCTTGAGTCGGCCGGTTCGCGCCTGCTGGCGCTTAACCGCCTGCAGGATCCGGGCAACCTGGGCACCATCTGGCGCACGCTGGACGCGGCGGGCTTTGACGGCTTGCTGATTGACCCGGGATGCGCTGATCCCTTCTCGCCCAAGGCGCTCCGCGCCTCCATGGGCGCGGTCTTCCGGGTGCCGGTGTACGCCTGTGATGATTTGGCGGACACGCTGCGTGTGCTGCCCCACACCAAGGTCGCGGGCGATCTTTCAGGCACGCCGTATTATGAGCATCCACCCTTTGGTGACATGGTCTGCCTGCTGGTGGGCAATGAGGGCGCGGGGCTGGATGAGGCGCTCTTGCAGCTTTCGGATTACCGCCTCCGGCTGCCCATTCCAGGCGGCGCGGAATCGCTCAACGCCGCGGTGGCGGCGGGCCTGATGATTTACGATATCCTAGGGCATGTCGCTACCTGAACCAAACACAAAAAAGCACCGGGCGGTCTGCCCGGTGCTGTCAGAGTGAAAACAAACCATATCAAAGGGGAGTTTCAGAGGGCTTGCCCCTCTGACAGCAATCGTATCGCCCGGCTCTGCCGGGCGGGCGGGGCGCATTGCGCAGCAATGCTTTCCACGCTTTTACACCGACCGTGAGTGAAACGAACAGGTGCAAAAGCCCATCGTTCCATCCAAACGACAAAGTGTCCGCAGACACTTTGTCGTCATTAAAACAGCACCGGGCGGTTCATTCGCGCGGTGCTGTTTTTGGCATGCAGGGTCAGCGTTTGATCAGCCTTGCTAAAAAGATGACGATGCAGGCACCGACAACGGCGATGAGCAGGGAGGCGATGCTGAAGCCATCGTTGTATTTGATGCCAAGAAGGCCGGCCACAAAGCCGCCCACGACCGAGCCGATGATACCCAAAACGATGTTGACCACCAGGCTGTACTCACTGCCCATGATCTTGCCCGCGATAAAGCCGGCCAATGCGCCAAACAGCGCCCAGAGCAACAGGTTAATAATCATTGTGTTTTCCTCCACGTTTTAGTCGTTTTTAGGCTTTGTGCAAACGCACGTAGCAAGTATACCCAAAAACAGCAAGACGATAAAAAACCCGCTGTTTAGGTGTCGGTTTGGGTATATTGCATGCAAGGAGGTGATTTTGTGGATCACATTGAGGAGAAACTCAAGAACATTGTGCTGGCGGGGATTGGCGCGATTGCCAATACCGTGGAAAAGTCCAAGGACGCCATCGTGGACTTCGTCAGCAGTGACTCCGGCAAATCCCTCGCTGACAAGGGTGAGCAGGTGGTGCAATCCGCGGTGGACGCGGGCAACAAGGCTTACCAGAAGGTGAAGGACGCGCTGAGCGAAACAGAACTGAGGAATCGTATGAACACAGAAAAAGAACGTCTCAAAGCCCTGGCAAAACAAGTTCATGCCCTGACAGACGATGAGCGGGAAGTGTTTACCACCTACCTGAAGAAGTACCAGACAGAGCCCGCGCCCGTGTCCTTTGGCCCGGAGGAGGGCAAGGATCCCAAGTCCGAGGAAGCGCTGGGCAAGCCCGGCGTCAGCGACACGGTATTTGGCCAGCCGCAGGACAAAAAGTCATCAAACCAACCCCTGTCGCCGACCTCGCCGGATGATGAAGGCAATGTCAAGCGCATGCAGACCAACACCATGAACGAGCATCTAAAACAAAACGTCCCCTACGATTTTTAAACGGCTGACGGAATACAACAACAGGCAAACATCTGCGCGTTTGCCTGTTTTTATGTGTCTGCGGATGCCCTAATCCCCGGCGGATTTGTAATTGTAGACAGGCTTTATGATGTCAAGCACCTCCACCGTGTCTAAAATCGCGGCTAAGATGTCCTCCTTGTCCTTATAGGCCATCGGCGCTTCGTCAAGGGTGCTTTTGTTCAGCGTGGAGGAATAGATGCCCGCCATGCTGCGCTGGAAATCCTTCAGGTCGATGGACCGCCGCGCCTCGCCCCGGCTCATCAGTCGGCCCGCGCCGTGGGGGGCGGAGTGGTTCCAGTCCGGGTTGCCCAGACCGCGCGCTATGATGGATCCGTCCCGCATGTTCAGCGGGATCACCAGCATCTCGCCCTCGTGGGCAGCAACCGCGCCTTTCCTTAAAATGCCTTTGTCATCAATATAGTTGTGAATGGTCTGAAAAACGCGGGCATCGCTAAGATCCATGGGCGGTGTGCAGCTGCTTGCGATGCGCTGCGCCATCACCTCGCGGTTCCAGGCCGCCCAGCGCTGGGCAATACGCATATCGTGCAGGTAGTCTTTGAGCTGCGCGCCCTCCAAATAGGCCAGTGCCTTGGGAAGGGCCGATGGTTTCTTTTTGCCCGCGCCGTGATAGGCGATGGCCAGATTCTGGTAGTGTTTTGCAATCTGTGTGCCAAGGTTGCGCGAGCCGGAGTGAATCAGCAGATACAGCTGGTCCTCCTGATTGACCGCCACCTCAATAAAATGGTTTCCGCCGCCCAAGGTGCCAAGGGAGCGGTAAATGCGCTGGATGTTGTTAATCTGATCAAAGCACTTAAGCTCCTCCAGCATCTGCACCTGCTCCTCTTGGTAGAGCGGCTGCTGGTTTACCTGAAAGCCGGCGGGGATGCGGCGCACGAGCTGGTCAAAGGCTTTGGCGTCAAAACTGTCCCGTGTCAGGGGCAGGTTCATTACCAGCACGCCGCAGCCCACATCCACCCCAACCAGATTGGGGCAGACCTTGTCCACAATGCGCATGGTGGTGCCAATCACGCAGCCCATCCCGGCATGCACATCCGGCATGATGCGCACGT
Organism: Clostridiales bacterium; assembly: GCA_012728435.1. GTDB lineage: Bacteria > Bacillota > Clostridia > Christensenellales > Aristaeellaceae > UBA6115. The sequence continues at coordinate 25,874 of JAAYFC010000070.1, forward strand.
GCGCGTCCTTTACAAAGGGCTGGTTCATCAGTTCCGCAATCTGTTGATAGGCCGATTGCTCCACATCCTTGGTAAAGACCTTCGCACTGCCATATTTTCCGTCAATCTGCAGCAAACCGACCCTCCTTTTCATATTTACATCGCCCCTGCCTGCATTCATCATACCATAGCGGTTAGTGTAAAGTTGTTGTAGGCGGGAACCTCCCCATACAGGGTGACGCAGCCCGGTCCCCGGGCAGGTTCACCCGCCTCCGCGGGGGCGGGTGAAAAAAGACATGAAAAGGGAATGATTCCTTGGTACATTGTTGTTGC
>JAAYFC010000071.1 GCA_012728435.1 Clostridiales bacterium
GCAACAACAATGTACCAAGGAATCATTCCCTTTTCATGTCTTTTTTCACCCGCCCCCGCGGAGGCGGGTGAACCTGCCCGGGGACCGGGCTGCGTCACCCTGTATGGGGAGGTTCCCGCCTACAACAACTTTACACTAACCAAGCCGCGCCTGGCAAATGCACAGGCGCGGCGCGGGGGTCCCAGTCGGGTTTACTTCAACAACGCTTCCTTGAAGGCGGCAAAATCCGGCATCGTCTGGGCATCGGCCGCCATCAGCACAAACCGGAAGCTGCGGGGCTCCTTCAGGAACAGCCGGTGCTCCATCAGGGGCTCGGGGCCGCAGGAGTTGCTGCCCAGGGGGCCCATCACCCCGTCCACCGTCACCTGGGTGAAGTCCCCTGGCTTCAGGTCGTAGGTGTGCCGGGCGGCTTCCAGCTGCTCGATGGTGTAGTCATGGGCGCTGAAGGCGAAGCCTTCCCGGGAGGCGATCAGGAGGCCCTGGCCGGCCAGGCTGTGCACCATCACGCAGCTGGTGTCCTCGTGGGAGCCGTTCTCCTGGGGGTAGACATAGTTTTCGTGGGTGTCCTGCACGCTGGCCTGGTATTTGCCCATCAGGGCGCCGGTCTTCATGTCCGGGTAGCTTTCATGGGGCCCCCGGCCCAGCCAGGTCAGGCGGTCAAACTGGGCAGGCATCTGGAAGCGCAGGCCCAGCCGGGGCAGGTACAGGTCCTCCTGGAGGTGCTGGGGCACATACTCCACCTCCAGCAGCACCCGGCCGTCCGGCAGGAAGGTGAAGGCCTGGTTCAAGGTCAGGATGGGGGGCAGGGACTTGGGGGCCATCACGGTGCTGACCTGCACCTCCACCCGGCCCTGCTCCTCCCGGGCCTCAAAGCGGGCCAGGCGCAGCAGCAGCCTGTCCAAGCCCCGTGCCTGCCAGCGCTGGGCCATTTTGGCAAAGCCCCGGTCGTTGTCGGTGCTTGCCCTCATCAGGTTGCCCACCATGGGGGTTTTCAGCAGCTGTGTGTTGTTATAGAGGATGCCCGAGAGGCCCTTGCCAGCCCGGGTGAACTGGTACACAGCAGCGCCGCTGGTGACGGTGATGCTGCGGTCATCCTGAAGCCAGGACAGCCGCGCCTGGGGCAGCCGGGCCTTCCGCGGCTGATAGCCCAAGGCCAGGGGCAGCTGCTCCTCCGCCACCACGTGGCCGTCCTCTGCCCAGGCCGGGGTGTTCACAAAGGTAAAGCGCAGGCGCAGCTGGCTGCCCAATGGGTACTCCCCCAGCTTCAGCCGCAGGGTCTGGGCTTTGCCGGGCGCGCCTTTTAGCCCTGCCCGGCCCTGGGCAAAGCGCTGGCCATCTTTTTCCACAAAGTATTCCAGGGTTAAGGTGTTCAAATCGGTAAAATCATAAAGGTTTTTAAGGCGGATCTGGCCCATCGCCTCATCCTTCATGAAGGCCCGCACCGGCCGCAGCACGTGCTTGTATTCCTTCATCCCGGTGTGGGGTGTGCGGTCCGGGTACAGCAGGGCGTCCACGCAGAAGTTGCGGTCGTGGGGCTGTTCCCCAAAGTCTCCGCCATAGGCGTAGTAGGCCTCCCCCGCTTCCGTCACTTGCCTGATGCCGTGGTCCACCATCTCCCACACGCAGCCGCCGATTAAGCGGTCATACTTGTAGATGGCCTGCCAGTAATCCTCCAGGTTGCCGGGGCCAAGTCCCATGGCATGGGCGAATTCGCACAGGAAAAAGGGCTTTTGCCCCTTCATTTTTCCCAGCTCAATCAAGTGAGGGATGGAGGTGTACATCTGGGAGATCATGTCCGCCGTCTCCCCCTTTTCGTCCCGCTCGTAGTGGATGGGACGGCTGAGGTCCAAAGCCCTGATGGCCTTGGCCATTGCCACGTGGTTATGGCCGTAGCCGGATTCATTGCCCAGGGACCAGAAGATGACGCTGGGGTGGTTGCGGTCCCGCTGCACCATGCGCACACCGCGGTCCACAAACTGCTTTTCCCAAACGGGGTCCTTGGCCATCAGGTCATAATGGGAGAAACTGGTGACGCCATGGCACTCGATGTCCGCCTCGTCAATCACGTACAGGCCCAGCTCATCACAGATATCCAGGAAGCGGGGGTCTGTGGGGTAATGGGCGGTGCGCACCGCGTTCATGTTGTTGCGCTTGATGATCAGGGCATCCTGATACAGGATGTCCACGGGCATCACCGAACCCAGGGTCTCATGCGTATCGTGCCGGTTTACCCCCTTGATTTTGACGGACTTCCCGTTGACAAACAGGCGGTCGCCTTTGAACTCCACCCGGCGGAAGCCCAGCCGTACGGCCTCCGCCTGCGCTGCGCTCTCCACCAGCAGGGTGTACAGCGTGGGCGTTTCCGCCGTCCAGGGCAGGATGTCCTCAAAGCGGAAGCTGCCCTTGGCTTCATTGTTTTTTGTTTTCAAGGTCTGTTCAAACAGCGTCTGTTCACCTAAAAAGAGGCTCAGCCTGACCTCCTCCACCTTTTCTGTTCTCACACATACATCCAGCGTGCCGGTTTTGTTGTCCCCCTCCAGGGAGGCCTCTGCCACCACATCCTCAATCCGGGCGGGGGCAAAACTGGTGAGCAGCACATCCCGGAAGATGCCGTGGTGGCGCCATTTGTCCTGGTCCTCCAGGTAGCTGCCATCGCACATCTGGAAGACAAGCACCAGCAGCTCGTTCCCCCCTTCCTCCTTCACAAAGCCTGAAATATCAAAGGCGGCACTCAGGTGAGGGGTCTTGGAAAAGCCGGCATACTGGCCGTTTACGTACAGATAAAAGCAGGAGTCCACCCCTTCAAAAACAAGGCGGGTTTGCCGGCCCAAAAAGGCCGCCGGCAGGTCAAACTGCCTGCGGTATACGCCCACCGGGTTCTCATCCGGCACGTGCGGCGGGTCATAGGGGAAGGGAAAGTTCACGTTGGTGTACTGACGCTGCCCATAGC
>JAAYFC010000072.1 GCA_012728435.1 Clostridiales bacterium
ATCCGTTGACGCACATGTGCGTCCTGTGATAATTTGTCCATGCAGAGAGCTCCTTTGGCAGTTTTTGTTGGCAAAACTATTCTACCAAAGTCTCTCTGCTTTTTGATCCCTAAGTGTTACCTATGTATCGTACCTCAACAGCGAAGGAATGCCGGGTGTCCTGTATGCTAAATCTTGTTTAGGATAAAGGTCAGATATCGTGCAACGATATCATCATGCCCATTGGCAAACAACATGCGCGTGCCGACCGCGTCCTCAATCTCGTTAAACACCAGGCGGCCTTTATGGAAGATAAAGTCGATTCCAACCAGGCCAAAGTCAAACAGACGGATAATGCCGCGGACAATCTCTTCATCTTCGGGTGTTAAAACGTATGGCGCCGCGTCGCCGCCCTGGCCAATGTTGCTGCGGAAGTCGCGGTCTGTGTGGCGCATGAACACGGCGATGATATCTTGCCCTAGCACATAGGCGCGCACATCCTTGCCTGGGGTATCAGATAAAGTCTGCACCAGCGCGTTGCCCGGCGGAATCTTAGCCACCGCGTCGATAAACTGCTGTGTATCTTTTGCAAGATACACAGCTCTGCCGCCGCAGCTAAATACATCCTTGATGACTACTGGATAAGGCAGGGGCGAGGCGGTTTCATCGCCACGCAAAAATACGGTGTCCATCGCAGGCGCAAGCTGGCTAATCAATTGATGCGTCAGGCGCTTGTCGTTGCAAATGTGTGCGACATGCGCGTTGTTAAAAATCGGGATGCCCAAAGATTCAAACTGCGCACTGTACAAGGGGTGGTTCAGACGCATCACGGCCGCGTCCGGTAAGCATAGTCCGTCTTTATGCACAAGCGAAGGTCTGCCGTCCTTTATGCCGATTTGCAACTGATCAGCCAAGACGAGTTTAATGGCCGCGTTCTGACGTTTCCCAGCCTGTACCCATTGATCAATAAAGAATTGATTTCGTACAACATTGTTTTTCTCATAGACAAGCCAGATTGTTTTCATAGGACTTCCTTTACCATCGCCATGATGTGCTGCGCTGGATTGACGCCTGTGGCCTTCATCAGGCCTGTGAAGTGGGCATTGGAGTTTACCTCGCATACCAGGGGTCCATCTTTACTGAGCAGCAGGTCTACACCAGCGAAATCAGTGCCACATGCAGCACTGGCTAAAAGCGCGAGCCGTGTTTCCTCAGCGCTGGGGGTGTGAGGAAAAGCGACGCCGCCGTGCTCGATATTGGCCCTGAAATCATCAGATTGATTCACACGCTTGATGGCCGCGACCACCCGATGATTCACTACATATAGCCGCAAGTCTGACCCGGCGGATTCCTCAATAAACTGTTGAAAGAGGATCTCGGACGGTTTAATCGTCCGCATTATCGCGGAGAGTTCCTCCATGTTTCTTGCCAGATACACCTGCTGTCCGAAGGAGCCTTTGCCTTCCTTTACCACCATGGGGAACCCAAGCTGCTGCGCTATTTCATCCAAGAAATCAAGGTGCGTGTAGCCGATGTTGGGGAAGGTCATTGGACAGATGATGGTTTTAGGCTGCGGAATGTTTGCTTTCTCAAAGGCCAAGGTGCTCAAAGTCTTGTCATCACAAAGGGTGATGGCAGCCGCGCTGTTAAACAAGCGGATGCCTTGATTCTCCATGCGCTGGGCTAATTTGATGTCCTTGTCCAGGAAAACCGCTGCACGTGGGGCTGCAAAAAACGTATCCTCCCGGATAAAATCTGTGCTTGTTTTGGTTAAAAGTTCAATATCTTGTTCAGCCGCTGCTTTGGAAAGCAGCGATTCCATGCGCGCAAAAGATTCGCCCTTTAAAAATGCGTTGACCACCAGCCAGGATGTTTGCATACGTTCACCCTCCGGGATTGATTCTATCACGGCTAGACCGGTTTAGACAGTAGCTTTCCACTGCTTGCGTTAACATCTAGCCATATGGTAAGATAACTCAACCATAAATTATACTTTTACGATGTCCATCAAAGAGCAAAGGGGAGAGGTTTATTGGATTTTCTAATCACTGTCAACGAGATTACCTGGCATGATGTGTTAATACGTATCATCGCGGCGCTCACTGTGGGTTGCGTGATAGGCATTGAGCGTGAGTACAAAAACAGGCCGGCTGGTATGCGCACGCATAGCCTGGTATGTCTTGGTGCTGCGATTGTAGCGGTTTTGGAAGGCCTACTGATTACGAGTGTTGGCAGCATCGGCAGTGACGATGTCAGCATCTCCATGGGCCGCATCTCCGCCCAGGTCATCAGCGGCATCGGTTTTCTGGGCGCGGGCACCATTTTCGTCGCGCAAAAGAAGATCTCTGGCTTAACGACAGCAGCCAGCCTGTGGAATGTGGCCTGCTTAGGTCTGATAATTGGTTTTGGGTATTACTACTTAGCGCTCATTATAGGTTTTTTCATCATGATCGTGCTCACTGTGCTGCAGCGCGTCATCAAGGTGAACCCGCTTAAAAAGGTTGAAATCCGTTTCATCAACCGCGCGCAAACCCTTTCCTTTATCAATGATTACCTGCAAAAGAACAACATCAATGTCCTGGATGTTGACTTCCATGTGGAGCATCTGCCAGGCAGCGAGGGACAGGAGAATATCTACATCAACCTGTATACCTTGCATTTGCCAAATAGCCTGCACTTTGCTGACATGGTCAATCAGCTGTCTGAGAACGACAGCATCCACACTGTCCGCACCAGAAACGTATAAGACAACCTTTCCTTATGAAAAAAGGCAGCCTTCCTGCAAAGCTGCCTTTTTTGTGGTTACATATACAGCGTGTTGCCGCCGATGAATTCCCGCAGGATGCTCAGCGGAGGGATTTCGTTTAAAATGTCATCGGGTACTGGCAGCAAATAATTAAGAATCTTGATAATCCGGCTGCACTTGATAAAGTGGGGGCTGTCCTTGGGCACCTGGTTTAAGATGTCATAGGACAAAGTCTTCAGGATGGGCAATTCATAATGCAGTGCGGAATTGAAAACGATGTCTGCGTTTTCCTGGTAGGGGAAAATCCATTTTTCCTCGCCGCGCCGGACGCTGTCCCACATTTCAAGGGTCTTTAATGGCGGTGTCGCGCGGAAGTGATAATCCCGCACAATGCGCCGCAGCAGCCGGGCATCCGTGGTTCTAATCCGGTTGTGGCTGTCCAGATTAATGGTGGTGAGCTGGCTGATATAGATCCTGCAGATTAAATGGCTGTCGATTTCTGTATGCAAAGCGGGGTTCAAACCATGAATGCCCTCGATGATCAGCGGGCTGTTGGCGCCGATGCGCAGCTTGACGTATTCGTCCTTGCGCCGCTGCTTCTTGAAACTGAAGCGTGGCATGGCTGTTTCCTCGCCCGCCAGCAAGCTGTTAATACACTTGCGCAAATAGGGGACGTCCAGCGCGCTTAAGGCCTCAAGATCGGGCTGCCCGTCCTCTTCCAAGGGTAACTCATCCCGGTTGCGGTAAAAATCGTCCATGGACAGGATGACGGGGTCCAGCTCGCACACGCGCAAATGGATGGACAGGCGGTTTGCGAAGGTGGTTTTTCCGGAGGAGGAGGGGCCTGCGATAAAAATCGCCCTCGCACCGCGGTTGTTGATGTCTTCGGCTATCTCAGACAGGCTCTTTGAGTGGAAGGCTTCGTTTACCCGGATGAAATCACGCAGTTTGTCGAGCGCGATCAGGTCGTTTAACCTGCTGGCTGTACCGCAGTTGAGCACTTTGCACCAGTAGTTGGACTGGGCGAAAACCGACATGTGCTTGGGCAGGTTTAAATATGGTGCGACCTGCGCAGTGTCGTGCTTGTCTGGCAACAGCATCACAAAGCCTGGCGCGCAGTAGCGCAGGCCAAAGGCGCTGCTTAGCATGCCGGTGGAGGGGAGCATCGCGCCGTAGAAATACTCCGACACTTCCCCGCAGGTATAGATATTGAAATAATCGTAGGGCCTGTAGCTAAGCAAATTGGCTTTGTCTGTGTCCCCTTGCTGGTAGAAATAGTTGATGGCTTCATCCCGGCTCCACCGCGCGCGGACAAAGGGCAGATCCTTTTTGATGAAGTCCCGCATCATGCCGTCCAGCGCCTCAATATCCGAGAGATACAATCTGCGCCCTTCCATCTGGACATATACACCTTGGCCGACAGAATGCTCAAAGCGGAGCTGGTAATCCGGAAACAGCTCATTGGCAGCCAGCAACAGTACAAAGCGCAGGGAACGCTCGTAAATCCTGCGGCCCTCCTCATGCGCGTAGGTGATGGGGATTAGCTCCGTTGATTCGCGAAGGATGCTGTTGAGTTCCACGACAGCTCCCCTTGAAAAGCAGGCGAAGATTTGTTCATCCATCGCTGGCAGCATAGCGGACAGAACTTCACGCACTGTTTTTGGCGGTTTAAAGTCCATGGTTTGTCCCTGTAGTGTGATCTTCATGTTTGGGTCTCCTTACTGTGTCAGCTGGGCAAACTTGTTGGCCCATTGCAGATGCTTGGTTTTGACATAAGCTGGGTTTTGCTGGTCAGACAGGGAGGCTTTGCGTTTGACCTTGCGTTTGCCGTCCCGTGTGACCTCCAGTACCAGGTCGATGAGGACCAGCCCATGGTCAGGGCAGTCCGCAAGCGCGCGCCACATGTTTTTGTCCAAGGGAACATAGCCCTCCGGCACCGCTAACCGCTTGCTGCAAACAGGGCAATTTGGCTCCAAAGCAGGCCTGCTCTTGACAGCCTGCTTCAAATTGGTGAAGCGTAAATCATCAGAGGTTTCATTGGCGCTGGATTTTGCAGGTGTCAATTCGCGAACCGTCTGCGGCAGCTGCAGTACATCAACGGGGTTTTCCATGTGCTGAAAAACCTTCGCGGTGTAATAGGCGTCATCCACTGCGCTGTGAAAGGGGTGCTCGCCGCTGGGTTGGATGTGAAAGTGCTTCATCGCATTTTGCAAGCCGGGGCGGTTTTTGTTGTTACCAGCTGTGCGCATGCCAAACAGGCGCTGCAGGTCATACGCCGGGGGCATCGCGCGGTCTTCCTTCAGATAAAAATCCAGGTTTTGCTGGAACACTGAGATGTCATCGCAACCCCAGGTGATCAAGGCGAACTCATCCCCGCACCAGGCAACAAATCGGTCTAGCGCCTCCTTAAAAGCCGGCGCGCCGCGCAGATCCTCCTGGACGATGCCGGTGATGCGGGTGATACGGGGGTGTAGTTTTCTATACAGCCCTGGTTGAATATACTGGTTAAAGGAACCGACCATCTGCATCTGCTCATTTAATTTTACTGCGCCAATTTGGATGATGTCAAACATGAGCTGGTTTCCGTAACGGCGGAATTGTGCGCTGCGGTGGGAGAGGGGTTGGTTCCATTCCAGATCCATCAAAATATAATGCACGTAGTTCTCCAAATCAATTAATGATGAATAAATCGGGCAGCAGAGCTGCCGGCCAAAGCGCCGGTTGAAAAAGCAATTTGCAGATTGAACCCGCCTGTGAGCGCATCCACATCTAGCAATTCACCCGCAAAAAACAGACCCGCAACTTTCTTTGACGCCATGGTGGAGGGGTTTACTTCCTTCACGTCAACCCCGCCGCAGGTGACCACGGCCTCCTTAAACGACCGCGCGGAGTGCAGGTGAACAGGTAGATGCTTAAAACCTTGTATTAAGGTCTCGCGATCCTTTTGCGTGAACTGGTTCATGGTGACAGCGCCATCAAGGCCGATGATTTCGGGGAAAATATCCGCCATACTGGCGGGTAAATATGCCCGCAGCAGATTGCTCAGGGTTTTGCGGCTAGAAGTATTCATATCGTTCAGCAGCCGCTCCTCCAATACTCCAGGTGACAACGCGGGCTTTAAATCCAGCGTAAGCTCCGCAGCAGTCGGGTCGCTGCCAGCCAGCATCCCGCTGAGGCTGAGAACCAGTGGGCCAGACACACCAAAATGGGTGAACAGCAACTCACCCTGTTCCGAAAATTTTCCTCTTTTAGGCCAAGAGGCGTGAAGCGCTACATTTTTAAGTGTTAGTCCCTGTAAAGTTTGAGGCCACTCATCCCGCGTGTTAAAGCCTGTCAGCGAAGGGGTGCAAGGCATGATACTGTGACCCAGACGTTTTGCCAATTCATGTCCGATACCGGTGGATCCCGTAATGGGGTAGGACAGTCCGCCTGTTGCCAGAATCACTGCGCCAGAGGGGATAAACTCGTCATTAGACAGCTTGACGCCCATCACCTGTTGGTTTTCTACGACAATGTCGGCTACCCGCGCGTTCAGGCGTACCTCTTTGGCGTCTAACTTGCTGGCAAAAGCCTTGGTGATGTCGGACGCCTTTTGGCTGGCTGGAAACACACGTTTGCCGCGCTCAGTGACAGTTGGACAGCCCAGGCTGTTGAGCAAGTCAATCAAACCGCGGGGCGACAGATGGTTTAGCGCGGCGTACAGGAATCGCGGATTCCGCGGTACGCTGGATAAGAACTCTTCCTGCTCACAGTTATTGGTTACATTGCAGCGGCCTTTGCCGGTAATATACAGTTTTTTTCCTAGCTTTTCATTGTGCTCCAGCAACAGGACTGAAGCGCCTGCGCGCTTGGCAAACAAAGCCGCCGCCATGCCAGCCGGCCCACCGCCGATAATTGCGACCTCAGCCCTCAAGGAATTGCTCCAGCTTGGGATAATACAAACTGTTGTTGTTGACAAAGCCGCCGACAAAGCTGACGGTCATGTGGCCCTCAAATATCAACGCGACATCCGTCCCCGGCTCAGGCTCTTCCTTCATGTAACCGTCCTGCAGCCAGAAATAACGCTGGCCTCTTGGATTCACCCGTTCCACATAGTCGTCCAGCCAGTAGCTTTCGCTAATGGGGGTGATTTTAACGGGTTTCACTTGGTCTGCAGGCATGTTTGGCGCGTTGAGGTTGCAGAACGTCAGCCGGGGCATGGGCCGCTTGAGGATGTAATCCATAATCAACAGTGCCTGCTCCGCCAGCTTCTCCCGCATCTCCTCATTGGCACCAAAGTCAATGGAGATTGCCATGCTGGGCAGATAGAGCATCGCAGCTTCCCGGGCTGCAGCTGCTGTACCGGAATAAAACAGGTCCGTCCCTACATTCACGCCGTCATTGATCCCCGACAGACAAAAATCAAAAGGCTCTTTTGACAGCTTGCGTCCGATGCGCACGCAGTCTACCGGTGTCCCATTGATGGCGTAGGCGGTAAAGCGAGGGTCAATCTCCATGGGGATGACCATCAGGGACTCATTGATGGTCAGGCGGTGACCGGTTGCGCTTTGCTGGTTGGCAGGCGCTGCCACCACCACGCTGTGACCGGCCGCAGATGCAACCCTGGCCAAGGTAAGAATGCCTGGGGCTGTGATGCCATCATCATTGGTAATTAAAAGATGCATGTTTTCTCCTTTAGTGCTTTAATCTTTGCAGCCGCAGCGGGCGGATGCAGCTAAAGATGGCGGTGGCGATGGTAAGCGCCAGCGCGATTGCCCCGATGCCTGCCAGGGTCTCAACCCCAATTTGCAAGGACAGCTCCAGGTTGTTCTCCGACAAGGCCATCATCGAGCGGTACAGGCCAAGACCCGGCACCGTAGGGATGATGGAACTGATTAAAAACAGGGTTGTGGCTTTTTTGGCGATGCGGGCGGACAACTCACACAAAATACCCACCACCAAGCCGGATACAAAAAAGGCCAGTAGCGTCCCTTTCATCAGGATAAAGATGACATACCCAACCAGACCGATCACAGCGGTGTAAATGAGGGTGGATTTGGGCTGGCGGAGGATCATGCCAAAAAAACAGGCGGCCGCCATGCAGGCCAGCGCACGAACTACATTGTCCATAGCATCCCCTTAAACAAAAGGGCCGCTGCCACGCCGGCAGAAAGCAGCACGGCTGAAATCAAGGCCTCAGCACCTCGGCCAAGGCCGGAGATTAAATCACCCCGGATGGTATCGCGCACAGCATTGGTCATGGATAACCCTGGCAGCAGCGGCATGATTACCCCTGTAATCAGGGATTCCTGTTGGCCTGGAATAAGCTGCAGCACAATGACGGAGAGAAAGGCCGCTAAGAAACCTAACAGAAAAGCGCGGAGTTGGTTGGGGAAGTTCAACCGGGCCAGCGGAAACTGCGCGGTTTGCACAAGGAAGCCAATGCAGAAACTCATGATAAACTCAGTGAACCCGCCGCCAAACATCACCGTAAAAAAAGCTGCTGCGAGCGCGAAATAGGTACAGCCGCGCCACCAAGGCAATGCCGGCAGGTTGCGCAGGGCGATTAAGCGGTCATACGCTTCGTTCGCGCTCATCTTTCCTCTTGATATCTGGCGCGAGATGTTGTTCACAATGTCCACGGTATCAAGGCGGATGCTGCGTTCCGGCACGCGGAAGACACGGGTTTCCCGCTCCCCATTTGTCACGGCGCTGATGATAAACCCAGTTGGGAAGGCCATAATCTGCGGCTCTTTGAGCCCAAATGCATCACACATCCGCAGGGCTGTTTCCTCCGCCCTGTAGGTTTCCCCGCTGCTTTCCAAGATGGTCTGCGCTGCCAATGCCGCGCTGTTTAATTCAATTGACTTCATCGTACTCATTCGCGCATCCTTTCAGACTGTATCCTATCATGAACCAGGGTAAGCATCAATATGAACTCCAACGAGTGCATCTTAACTTGAATACTTCGGCTGCTTCACCCTTCGTATTCCTTCTTTAACAACTCTGATGTTAGTGTAAAGTTGTTGTAGGCGGGAACCTCCCCATACAGGGTGACGCAGCCCGGTCCCCGGGCAGGTTCACCCGCCTCCGCGGGGGCGGGTGAAAAAAGACATGAAAAGGGAATGATTCCTTGGTACATTGTTGTTGC
>JAAYFC010000073.1 GCA_012728435.1 Clostridiales bacterium
CACCATGAACGCGCTGCGCGCGCCCTTGAGCGCCTCGGCATCCTGTGTTACGATGTGGCCAAGCCTATGAAGGAATGCGGGTGCCAGGAAACGGTCTTTACTAACTCACTGGTTGGTACAAAGACTGGGGGCAGACCACTTATTGATATAATGAATTTGCCTGTAACGCGCTTGTTGCAGGACAGGTATGCCGCTTCATTGACAAAGCCCTGGCAAGAACCTATGATAAGCTGAATCATAATCAAAAGGAGAAGGATAATCATGAAAAGATGGATGACCGCGCTGCTTGCCTGCCTGCTGATGGCAGCTGCCCTGCCCGCTCTTGCACAAGACTCCCTGGTGGTGACGGAGGAAATGATCTATTCCAAACCAGAGGAGAATTTTTACAAGGTGGCGGGCATTATCGTAAACCAGGGAGAGGAAGCGATAGATATCTCGTTTGTGAGAGTCGAACTCAAGGATGAAGCGGGGGAAACCCTTGAAAATACCAGTAATGTTGTAATCCCGGGTCATCTTGCCCCTGGGGAAATTGCCTATTTCGCCGGTTCCTTCATGGATATCAGCGAAGACACCCTGGCAGCTGTTGCCAGCCATACCGTCACCATTGAGCAGGAAGCATACGGCGTCTTAGTGGCTCTTCCGACGGTGGTCATCACCCCGCTTGATCAAATCGATGAGGAGAAGGGCATCGTAGCAGAATATACCAACAACACCGGAAAGCCTCTTAAGAGGGTCAGAGTTGTCTGGATTCTTCGGGATGAATCAGGCAAACTGATCGACCTGATAACGTTCTTAACCAATTTCATGGAACCTCTCGCTAAAGGCGCTCAAAGCGAATCCGGCTATCCCTTTGGCTGGATGACCCCAACCCTTGCGGAATGCCTGGACATGGGGTTGGCAAATGGCAGCGCCCAGTGTCTGGTTTTTGCGATACAGGAATAATCAGGAAGCCTTGTGAGAAAAACAAACACGCAGAAAACCGCCAAATTCCACAAAGCCCTCAGCCTCACAATCCATATGATGATCGGCGCTGTGATTGGCTATTTTATCGGGGAGCAGGTCAGCAAAACAGGTCTTTTTGACCTGCCGCTGCCCCAGATCTTGTTGGCCTATGGGCTGCTGGTCCTCGGCGTCTCCCTGCTGCTGATCTTGGTCACCATCCTTCACGAAATGGGGCATTTGGTCTTTGGCCTGTTGACGGGCTACCGCTTTGTGTCCTTCCGCGTGGGCAGCCTGATGTGGATTAAGCAGGAGGGGCGGCTGCGCTGCAGGCGCTTGACACTGGCAGGCACAGGCGGCCAATGCCTGATGGCGCCGCCACCTATGGTCGACGGCCGATACCCGGTGGTGCTGTACAACCTGGGCGGCGCCATCATGAACCTGGTGAGCGTGCCCCTGTTTATCGGGCTTTGGGTGCTGTTGTCGTTTAATCCCTGGGCGGCCCTTTTGATGGCGCTGGGCGCGGCGCTCAGCTTGGGCTTTGCCCTTTTTAACGCCATACCGCTAAAGACCAGGCTGCTTAGCAACGATGGGCAAAACACCATCGAGCTAAGGAAGAACCAGGCGGCCATGCGCGCCTTCTGGCTGCAGCTGACCATCAACGCGCGACTGGCGGAAGGGGCGCGCCTAAAAGACCTGCCCGGGGACTGGTTTGCTGTGCCCAGCGATGAGGATATGCAAAACGGCATTGTCGCGGCCATCGGGGTGATTGCCGCCAACCGCCTGATGGATGAACACCGCTTCATGGAGGCGGAGCAGCTGATGGCGCGCTTGAAAAACATGCCCTCCGCCATCGCCGGCCTTCACCGCGGGCTGATGGCGTGCGACCGCATCTATTGTGAGTTGATGGGTGAAAACAGGCCGGAGCTGATTAACAGCATGCTCAGCCCGCAGCAGGTGAAGTTTATGAAGGCCATGGGCAAGTTTATCTCCGTCGCGCGCACACAGTACGCGCTGGCTTTGCTACATGGGAAGGATCAAACGGCGGCTGACGGCTGGAAGGCGCGGTTTGAACGCATCGCGCGCTCCTCCCCCTATCCGGGGGATACGCAGGGGGAGGGCGAGCTCATCGCCCTGGCTGCGCAGCGGGGAGCCGGCAACTAATCCGCATTTTAAACGCCTCCACGGCCAGGCCATGGAGGCGTTTTGTTATGAAATCAGGCAGTTTTAGTATCTGAGGATGGCGGAATAGTCCAGCTCCAGCGGGCGGTCCTTGGGGTTGACCACCAGGATGTCCGCGCCGCCTAGCAGCGCATGGTCCACAACCTCGGCCATGGCGTCCAGCTGGTCCTCCTTGATGTCGTCCACGGCCACCAGCTTGCCGATGCGCCCCTCCCGCCCGGCAGCCAGCATATCGCCCAGGGTGGTTGCGGCTTTGCCGCTTAAGCGCGCGTTGCTTAATTCTGTGGATAAAAGCCCCAGCTCACGCACCTCCAGCGGGCGCATGATGGCGGTGACTTCCTTTAGGATGGCTTTGTCATCCATCGCGTCCAAGGGCTTTGGAATGGTGCCGTCCAGGTATTTCTGGTCGCCCATGACCTGCCGGAAGTGGGCGATGTTCTCCGTCGTGCCGGCCAGGATAAAGTGCATGCCGGTTTCCTTATGCAGCCGGGTGAAGGAATCCGCCAGGTAGCGGAAGTACTTGTTTCGGTCCTTCTCAACCTCCTCTGGCCGCGCGCGGTGGCCGTAGTGCATGCCGTTCTTGCCGCCAAATCCGCCCACGCGCAAATTGGCGTTGGCGTCAAAATCATCAAACAGTTCCGGGAAGGACTGCTTGATCTCCGGCGTGGCCACCTGGCTTGAACCCAAGGGGTTTACCAGGTACATGGAAAAGCGGTCCCGGCTTAAGTCCACCAGGTAGACATAGCCGATGATTTCATCCAAATGGAAGAGGGGCAGCAGGTGGAAATGCCTGCCGATTCTGTGCAGGTTGTTGACGCTGTACTGCAGCTGGAAGACCTCCAGCCTGTCGCCCGCAGCCAACACCACGATGCCCTCCGGGGTATGCTCCCAGAAGCTTTGGTCATCCAGCAGCTGCTCCATGCGCCTGATGGTGCCCTCCCAGTCGCGGCGCGCGATGGGGCCCTCAATCAGCTGACGCTGCAAATCCTGCACCGCGTTTTTATAATTGATGGGGTCCGCCCGGTTGTCCGGGTGTGCGCGATGGGTTTTGAGGTGCAGCGAAATCTTTGGCCCCTCCTGCTCCCTTGCGTATCCCAAAAAATCATTCAGTTTTCGGATATCAATCATGACTGATCCTCCTTATTCGTGCTAATGCTAATATAACCGAAAAAACGGGAAAATAATCAATTTGGCGGGAAAGCCATGTATATCCCCTGTGTTTGGGGCAGGGTGATGCGGCGGATGAGCGGCCTTCCCTTACCCGTTTGCCGGCTCCGGCACAATCAGCCCGCTCTCCCCACTGCGGCTGTCCACCAGCACCATCTGGTGGTACAAACAACGCAGGCCATCCGCCGCCATGTCCCGGTGGTGGTGGCCAAAAAACCAGGTGTGGAAGCGCCTTGCATGATAGATCTGATCCAGCACAAAGGCGGGGTGCGCGCGGCTGCCGGGGAGGGAACCGGTATGGGTGAAATAGGCATCCGGCGGCTGTGCGATGGGGAAGCCAAAGTGTGTCATGATGAAGCTGCGCGGCCCGTCATGGCTGATGATATAGTCCGGCACCCTGCGCCTGAAAAAACGGGCCAGGATGTCCTGGGCCTGGGAGTTAGGCAGCAATTCCTCCGCGAACACATCAAGCCCTGGTTTGCGCAGGAAAAAGTCGATGGAGAAGCCGCCCGGATAAAACCAGAAGCGCTTGCCCCCAATCAGCGCCACCTCCCCCGGCAGGGGAGCAAACAGGTTTCCGCCCAGGTCATAACCCCGGCATCCAAAGCGCTGGATGACCGGCTGATGAAGAATCCAGCCAAAGTTTTCATGGTTGCCCAGGTTGATGATCACCTTATAGGGCCGGGATTGCCACCAGCTAAGGACATCGTCCGTCTCCGTGCGCCAGGGCGCGCCAAAATCCCCGCAGTGGATCAGCGCATCCTGCGGCAGAAGGTTTAGGGCAGCTACCTCAGGTGAGCGCAGCTTGTCCAGGTTCAACTCATGATGGGTGTCACCCACAAACAAATAGCGCATATTGGCCTCCTGGTTTATGTTCCTGTCTGTGCAGTGTAGCCCAGACAGCCGCCTGTTAGCAAGATTTCCCGTGCCTTGAGCCGGGCTTTGGCGCGTGCTACACTCACAGGGACAAATGACATCGCCAGGCACACCGGATACGCCCGGTTAAAAGATATGCCAAAGCCGCAGCGGGTATCTTTAGTACAAGGAAGCAGTCAGGCATCAAAGGAGACAGGCATGGAAGAGATTATCATCACCAGTTATACGGACCCGGTATGCGTGTGGTGCTGGGCCACCGAGCCCGTGCTGCGCGCGCTGGAGACGCGCTACCCGGGCATGGTCACCGTGCGGCAGGTCATGGGCGGCCTGGTGCGCGATATGCATGATTTTGAGGACGCGGACAATCATATCTCAGGCGCGCAGGCGGATTTGAACACGCAGGTGATGTCACACTGGCTGCAGACGGCGCCGCGCCACCGCATGCCCATTCAAAAAGCGGGCTTTGCGCTGTTTGATGAGGAGCATCCCTCCACCTACCCGCAGAACATCGCCTGCAAGGCGGCCCAGCTGGTCAGCCCAAAACAGGCGGATAAATTCATCCGCTTACTGCGCCTGGCCACCTTTGCCCAGGCGCGGCAGACGGCCAGTGCAGCGGTGCAGCAGGAGCTGGCGGTGAAGGCGGGCATCAACGCGGATGCCTTTACCCAGGCGCTTCGTGACGGCAGCGCGGAAAAGGCCTTCAAAACCGATCTGGGCCTGGTGCTGGCCACCGGTGTGCAGGCCTTCCCCACCTTCCGGGTCAAAAGCAGCCGGGCCCGGCAGATGATGATGCGCGGCTACAATACGCTGGCGGATTTTGAGCGCGTGTTTGACGCGCTGACGGATGGCACGCTCAGGCCGCTGTCCTCCCCGCCGGAGGAGGAGGTGCTGCGCTGGCTGATTGATACCCGCGGCCCGCTTTGCCAGGAGGAAGTCTTCCAGGCCTTTGATTTTGACAGCCGCATGGCCGCTGATGAGTGGGTGAGCGCGCTGGTTTCTAAGGGGGACTATCAGCTGCAGCGCATTGGGGACACCTATCTAATACATTTGTTGTAAACCTTTTTGCAAATCATTACACTGCGCTGTGGAGGCGCAGGCTGATACCACAAATATTGTTCAATAAGGCGCTTGCCAAGCCTGTCATCGCCCTATTCGGGAAACAGCTTGGCCTCTATCATCGCGCACAGGCAGTGGTAGATGGGCAGGTGGTGCTCCTGGATGTCGGCCGTGGTGTCCCCGGGTGCCGGGATGGCGTAATCGCACAGCGGGCCTATTATGCCGCCGTCCCGGCCGGTGAGGGCAAGGGTCACAAGCCCCAGCGCCTTGGCCGTTTGCACCGCCAGGGCCAGGTTGCGCGCGTTGCCGCTGGTGCTGATAACCAGCAGCACATCGCCCGGCCGGCCGTAGCCTATAACCTGCTGGGCAATGGGCAAGAGCGGGTCCAAATCATTGGCAACCGCGCTTGAAAGCGCGGTGTGCTCGTTTAAGCAGATGGCCATGATGCCCTGCTGCAGCAAATCGGCCGTGCCGGGCAGCAAATCCTGGGTGGCCGCGCCAAGGGCATCCTTTAATGCTTGATTCAGCGGGCGTTTTAAGACAAAGCCCTTCATCAACTCACCCACGATATGGGCTGCGTCCGCGCAGCTGCCGCCATTGCCGGCTGTCAGCACCTTGCCTCCCTTTTGTGCCGCCTCGCGCAGACACAAATAGGCATCCATCACCTGGCCCCGGCACATATCAAGGCAGGGCCAGCGCTCAAACAGGCGCTCAAAATGGGACAGCACTACCGGGTCGTCCTCCCTTTCCCTGGCCATCGGGTCTATCTCAAGGGCATACAGGGCGCTCATGATGCTGGCGTAGTCGCCCAGGCGCTCCCCGGTTTGGGCGGGCAGGACATGGAGGTGTTTAAGGGAGTCATCCAGCGCTTCTGCCCTCAGCGCGCGCTCCATGCTGGGGCGCAGCAGCTCCTCCGCCCGCGCAAAGATGCTGCCAATGACAATGCGCTGGGGGTTAAGCGTATCCACAATCAGCGCCAGGCCGCATCCCAGCATCCAGCCGACCTGCTCAAACAGAAAAAGGGCGTCCTTATCCCCCCGCTTTGCGTACGCGGCCATCAATCGGGCGTCGATCTGCTCCTCTGTGCAGCCATCTAAAATCCAGGCTGGCGGGCGCCCCTCCCTGACAAGCTGCCTTGTCAGGCTGACAGCAGTTTGCGCAATGCCGCCGCCGCTGGTAAAGCCCTCAAAGGAGCCGGCCTTGCCAAACCCAAGCGGGCCATCCTGGGCTAAGCGCAGGTGGCCGACCTCGCCAGCCATGTTATCCTGGCCCACCACCAGGCGGTTGTTTACAATGATGCCGGCGCCCATGCCCGTGCCCATGGTTAAAAACACCATGTCCTGGCATCCGCGCCCCGCGCCCATCCGCCACTCCACCAGGGCGCAGGCATTGGCGTCGTTTTGCAAAAAAGCGGGCAGGCCGTATTTGTCCTCCAGCATGCGCACAATGGGGATTTCATCCCATCCGGGCAGGTTGGGCGGGGACAGGATCAGCCCGCGGCTTGAGTTCAGCGGCCCGCCGCAGCTGATGCCAATGGCGGTGGGCGGTGTGGGCGCTGCGGCAAGCGCTTCGTCAATGCCCTGGCACAGCTGCGCCCATACCGGTTCAAAGCCGCGCGCAGACAGGGTGTCAAAGCGATGCTCGTGCAAAAACTCGATGCCCTGATCAACCTGTGCCAGCAGCACAGCGCAGGTGGTTCCGCCAATATCAAGGCCGATGAAGGTGCTCATGGTGTGCCTCCTTAAATATAGGGATCAGCAGGAATAATGCTTGTAAGCCGGCTGTCATGCAAGTCAAATTATAGCAGATGGCACGGGAATTTTCTTTTATTTGTCCTGAACGTATTTGGATGATTGGTTTGCTCAGCATCATATGGTTTTTGTCTTACCATGTTGTTTGTTAACCTACAAATATCTTGACGCATCCTTGCTCGTGTTATGGAAGATTCTGCCCTTCAATAGTATGTTATAATACAATCAATGTATCCTCAGTTATGAATAGCGGTTCTGATTATGTCAATGATTTGAACTGTTTTATGAGATGAATTCAATTGTACCAGCTTCGGAAAAGAATGCTACTGCTGAATAAGTGCTTGTAAAAAGACCGGAGAAAGGGGCTTCTCTATGATCTGGGCAAAAACGAATCCGTACAAAGGTCTAACAGCTCATATGATTGATGTTGGGAATATGGCTGCAGTTTTACTGGAGCAAAGTGTAGCAAAGACGGTTCTATCCCTGCTGTCAAAAAGCATGAGTGGGCGGATTAAGGAGACTGTCTCCTGCTTGATTGCACTCCATGATATAGGTAAATGTCATCCATACTTCCAAATGTCATCAAAAGACCCAGACCTGCTTAGCCCGTTGATAGAAACAGGGCTTATTTATAAAGACGAACCGGCACCTCCAGCTTTCCGGCATGAGAGGGAAAGCGAACGCCTCTTGAAAGAACTAATGAAAAAAAACATGCATAGCGCCAGGGCAATCTCATATTTTTCTCGGATTGCAGCGCTCCACCATCAGCCAATTCAACCAGCTCATACGGAGTTGCTCAATCCTAACCGGTATGCGGGCTGGATAAAACTTCAACAGGAAATGATTGAAAAGATTTGCGAAATCTTCAAGCCTGACTGGAGAGTTCTGGATACATGTGTAGATTTTGATGCATGCTGCACTTCTGTTTGGGGCTTGATGATGCTTGCGGACTGGCTTGCTTCAGGCCAGGAAGCGTTCCAAATTCCTGAAGAAGCGGACCTTCTTTCATATAGCAGGTTATCCCGTTTGGCTGCAATCAGAGCCTTGCAAAATGCTGGACTAAAGGATGGGATCCATTTGCCTAACAGGGGAATTTATGGACTGTTTCCGCAGATACCACCAAACCATGCAAGACCGGTTCAAGAAGTCTGTGAAGCGCTTCGCATCAGCTGGCAAGAAATCAATGATTATCCTCTTATCACCCTGATTGAAGCGCCAATGGGTGAAGGGAAAACTGAAGCGGCAGTTTCATTGGCCGCTGCCTTGATGGAAGGTTGGGGAAAGACGGGGGTTTACTTTGCTCTGCCAACTGCAGCAACCAGCAACTGTATGCATGCTCGAATCTCCGAATGCTTGATAGCCCAAGGGATACATAGCACACGCTTGCTGCATGGGCATGCCTGGCTTGTAGACGATGCCGGGTTTTCTGTGCAGGAGACAAAGAACTCCCAAACCTGGCTTGCGCCAATGCGCAGGGCAATGATTGCCCCATATGGTGTGGGCACTGTTGACCAAGCGATGATGGCTGTGCTGCGCATCCGATTTACTGTCATCAGGCTTGTAGGGCTTGCGGGAAAGGTGTTGGTTATTGATGAAGTTCACGCATATGACGCTTACATGCAACAAACCTTGTTCAGTTTACTTGCATGGGCTAAAGCGCTCCGCATTCCAGTCATTCTGTTATCCGCCACCCTTCCTTCCCTTAAGCGTTCAAACCTGTTTAGCGCTGCCGGGTGCATCGCGCCTGAAGACAATCAGGACACCTACCCTCTGGTTACTTGCGGTTATGAGGATGGCAAAGTGATCAAGGTACCCGTATCGTCCACATACATGAAGCAGACGGTTCGTTTGCAATGCAAGCCATGGATGAACAATCCTGAAGCTGTTGCGCTTTTCACGCTGAATAAAGTTGCAGATGGTGGTTGTATCGGAGTTATTGTCAATACGGTAGGCGATGCTCAGAAGCTTTACCTGGAAATGAACAAGCACAACCATGGCAAAATCCCTGTTTACTTGTTTCATGCGCGTTTTCCTATGGATAAACGTCAAGAGATTGAAAATACTTGCGTCGGATTGTTTGGGAAAACCGGCGAAAGGCCTAAACAGGCTATCCTGGTTGCAACCCAGGTGGTTGAGCAGTCAATTGATCTTGATCTGGACTATCTGATCACCATGCTGTGTCCGGTGGATCTATTGCTCCAGCGGATAGGGAGAATGCATCGGCATGAACGCATCCGCCCCAAAGGATTTGAGCATCCGCAGGTATTGGTTTTAACGCCAGAAAACGAATCGGAGTTAAAAAAAGCGGGCTCTAGCTTTGTATACGCTCTCTGGATTCTGAAGAAAACATGGCAGAATATCATAGGATTGGAAGCTATCCGGCTGCCTGAGGATATTCGAAGCCTGGTGGAACAGACATACTCCGCTTCTTCACAAACAGATACAGATTATATGGATTGGGCAAGCATGACATTCCGTGACGCTGCAATGCGGGAACGCGCCAAGAGCTATACCTTCCCCGAACCTAGGAAGTCTTCCTTTTTTATGTGTGAAGGCGACGGATTGTTTACAGATGAGGAAGAAAATGGCACACTAGTGCAAAGTGCTTCCACTCGTTTTGAAGACGGCTATACAACCAGGATTGTTTTTGTGACCAATGAGGAATTACAACAGTCTGACAGTTTCTCTTTGCATCAGGAGATGGATTTGTTGCGCAGAAGTGCATCCATCCCACGGCATTGGATTGCTGAATCTGGGATAACCCAGGCTCCGGGACGGGGGAAACTTCATGGTATTCAATTGTTATTGTCATCCGGCGGGGTGTGCCATGGAGCTACGTGGCGTCTGCGCATGGATGAAAAAATTGGTTTTGTAAAGGAGGATGGAAGTGGTCTTTGATGTTCTGACCCAGCCCTGGATACCGCTGATCACCCAGGATGGGGCCCTGGAGTATGCCGGCATTGCCCGTGCCCTTGCTAATGCGCATACGTACACTGCAATCAGGGGTGATAACCCGCTTGTGACCTATGGCATTCACAGGCTGTTGTTGGCATTTCTGCAGGAAGTTTTTCGCCCGGAGGACGTTTTTGACAAAGCGGATATTGTCAGCCGCGGACAATTTGATTCACAGAAACTTGATGCCTATTATGAGCAATGCCGTAAGCACGGGGAATGTTTTGACTTGTTTGATCCCAGTAAGCCGTTTCTGCAGCACGCGTTTGAACCGGAGGACGAAACCAAGACTTCACATGTCAGCTCATTGTTCATAGAAATGCCCACCGGCAACAACCATGTGCACTTTAATCATCAACTGGAGCAGGATTCATCAGCAACTCCTTCAGAATGCCTGCGTGCCCTATGCACCATCCCGGCTTTTCAGCTCAGCCACGGCCGGTCGGCACATACATCAGTCAATGGCATTCCGCCAAAATACTTCCTGTTTTCGGGCAGAAACCTGTTTGAGACCCTTGCATGCAGCATGGTTTCAAAAACCCAGATTGGCAATCTTTCCTACGATGTCCCGCCTCCTGCCTGGCGCGATGAACACCCGGTGCCCAACAGAGGCACAATTGCCACTGTTTCACTTTTACATGGGTTAACCGCGCGTCCTTTGCGGATTCAACTGTTGCGTCCAGACGAAGGCGACGTTTCACAGGTAATGATGGCACATGGCTATGATTACAGGGATTTACAAAACTGGACGGATCCACACACAGCCTATATGCTCAACCAAAAAAACGAACGGTTCCCGCTTCAATGCAAGGAAGGCCGTGCGGTTTGGCGTGATATTGGAACCATATTGAAAGAAGAGAACCGGCCGATGTTTTTACAGAATGTGGACACTATCATTGAGAGTTTACCGGGTGATGAGTTTGTTTTAGGCTGCCAGGTTTTTGGGCTGGTATCGATGAGGAAAACTCTTTTGGTGCCAGTTTCCTGGGAAGAAGAATCCCTTCCTTTGTACCGTTCCCTGCTGGCTTCACCGGAACAGGTTCAATTGTTGCAACTGTGTATGGAGTGTATGAATGATATTGCCTCTGCTCTTTCACGGTTAATGGGAAAGTCAGTCAAAAAACTGCAAGATCCCAAGGAGAAGGACGATAAAACTGGGCAGTACCAGTTGTTGGCGCCTCAGGTTGAAACAGCTTTTTTAGAGTTGGTCCGTCATTACTTGCTGAACGTTTTCGTCCAGCGAATCGACGAGACCTTTGCTTCTTCGGCTGATTACGATGTTATTTGCAGGCTGGAATTTGGCAGACACATGAGACAGTTTGCGCTGTCTGCCTTTCAAGAGGTGATGACGCAGATGGGACAGAACGCCCCGCTTCTAAAATGGCGTTCATTGGCAGAGCACAGGTTAAGACAGGATGTATACAAAATATTACGTAAAGGAGGGTTTGTAAAGGATGACTGAAGAGAAGAATGCGGATTGGGTAGCAGGCTTTTTGGACCGTTTGGGCGGCTTGTCAGTTGGCGACAGAACCGCATTGAAGCGTTCCCTGGGCATTTCATTGCGAGAGGCGGATGCCCGTGCAGTAGCTGCGTTTTTTAAGGTGTTCTGGGGAGGAAGTCGCTGGGAGGAGGATATCTGCTTTATTACCGCTTGCGCGGTCGCAGCCTTTCACAATGTGGAGGGTGAAAAAAAGAGCTTCCAGCTGCGCCTTCGCGAAATGGCTGTTTCATCCGGGGGGGTTGAAAACAAACTGTTGCAGCTTCTCGACATCCCCAGGAAGCCAGAAACCTATTTTGCTGTGAAAATAGGCAGGCTGCTTCGTCAAATGCTGGCTGCAGGATTGAATCTGGATTTTGCCAAGCTGCTCAAGGACTTGCAGCAGTGGGATCATCCTGCCCGTTTTGTCCAGCTCAAATGGGCAAGGGATTTTTATCTAACTGACTCAGGGCAACCTGATGCTGAAAATGATTCAAAAAACAATAAAGATATTATGAAGGAGAAGGAAGAAAATGTTGATTGAAGTGCATATGTTAAAGAGCTTTCCCCCGACCAACCTGAACCGGGATGAATCCGGCAGCCCCAAAAGCTGTTTCTTTGGCGGCAGCCAACGCGGCAGGATTTCCAGCCAAAGTTTGAAGCACAGTTGGCGCAATGACAGTGAGTTACAAAAATTTCCCCTTGGTGTGCGCACACGTTATCTTGCCGATCTCATTGCGGACAAACTTTTAGAGGACGGAGTGGATCAGGATACCCTTGAACTCATCAAACCCAAGCTTAGCGGTTTTGGCAAAAAGGACACCAAAGCAAAAGATGATGGGCTAACGGGGCAAATCATGTTTTTTTCACCAGCAGACCTGACTGCAATCAGCGAAACGCTCCAAAACCTCATCAATTCCTCTAGTACTAAAGATCTCAAGAACATCAGTGTAAAAAACCTACAGGAATCTTTGAAGTCCTATACACGCCCCATCACAGTGGACATGGCACTTTTTGGCCGCATGATTACTGATGTCGCTTTCGCAGATGTGGAGGCTTCCCTGCAGGTGGCCCATGCCATTTCCACCCATGTTGTAAACATGGAATCCGATTTCTTTACCGCTGTGGATGATATGCAGCGCACATACGGCAGTGATGCCGGGTCGGCTATGATGGGGGATATAGATTTCAATTCCTGTTGTTATTATTTCTATGCCTCCTTGGATATGGACCAGCTGATGATGAACCTGGCAGGCTTGCCTGACCGGGATGAGGTCATCAGCAAGCTGGTTCCCGGCCTGATATCCGCCATGGCGTTTTCCAATCCTTCCGGCAAACAGAACAGCTTTGCCGGGCATTCGCTGCCAGGGCTTATCTGTGTGCAGCGCAAAGAGCGCAAGATACCCGTCAGCCTGGCCAACGCCTTTGAAAAACCCGTCCGCAGCCGCGAGGGGTATATGGTGCCCAGCGTTGCAGCCTTGAAGGAACAGATGGATATGCTGGATAAAACCTTTGGTATCCCTGTTGATAGCCGTCTCTGGTTTGCGCCTGGTTCTGACTTGGTGCCAGGTGATAGCCAAACCGTGGACACATTGCCCGACTTGCTGGATGAGGTCAGGAGTTGGGTGAAAGTGAGGTGAGGGGATGTCCCGTATCTTGATACTGCGCCTGGAAGGTGTGCTTCAATCCTGGGGGCTTCGCTCCCGCTGGAACGGCAGGGACAGCGGCTTATTTCCAAGTAAATCTGGTCTTGTGGGGTTGCTGGCCTGTGCGATGGGTTTAAGACGCGATGACAGGAAGATTGCGTCCCTTCAAAACGCTTTGCAGTTGGCCGTTCGCGCAGATAAGCCGGGTAAGTTGCTGTGGGATTATCAAACCATAACCCGATTTGGTGCCAGACTAAATGCCTCAACTGGAAGTCAACGCACGATGGAAGGAACCATAAAACTTTATCATCACCAAATGATGATGGACGAAGAGTCAAGAGCTTCTGGAATTGGTATCCGGGATACCATCATTTCACAACGCCAATACCTTCAGGACGCATCTTTCACAGCCTTTATCTCTGGACCGGACGATCTGTTGGAGGCCAGCGCAAAAGCATTGCAAGCGCCTAAGTGGCAAATCTACCTGGGGCGGAAGTCCTGCCCGCCTTGTACACCTGTTTTCCTGGAATTGACTGATCAATACCAAACGCTGCTGGAAGCAGCAAGCGGCTATCCTTTAAGGCAAGGGTCTACATACCCTGTTCTTTGCGAGATCGACTCGCCTCAAGGCAAAACCCTAAGGCAGGACTTGGTGATCAAAAGTGGTACCGATTATGCCTACAGACGCCTGGATATGATTAGCCTGAAGGGAGACGCATGATGTTTCTGTCACAAATTCATCTTCAGCCGCAAAACCCTTCTGTCAGACAATGCCTGTATGATGCACAGGATATGCATCGAAGCATCATGGCATTGTTTGCCGATGATTCTCTGGATAAAGCCCGCAAAGAGCTGGGTGTTCTGTACCGGGTTTATAAGACCCCAGACAAGACCTTACTGTATTTATTAAGCAAAACTCCGCCCGATAAAGGAAGGCTGGCCAAAGGTTTTGAAATGCCTGCTCCCCCAAAAAGTCTGTCTGCTATCATCAGCAACTTCAATCAGGGACAAGTCTACCGCTTTGACCTGCTTGCTTCCCCGGTAAAAAAGGTCGCATCTGTTGGGAAAAACAGCAAACGCGTGTTTCTGACAGATTCCCATCAGCGCATGGATTGGTTGAATCGCAAAGCGGACGCAGCGGGATTTCGTGTGAACTGGATGCGTGAGGAGGGACAGGAAACCATACGCGCAGCATTGAAGCCCCATGAACCTACCATCACTTGTATGGGTGTGCGCTTTGTTGGCATGTTGACAGTCACAGATGCTGCGAAGTTTGGAAAAGCGTATACCGAAGGCATTGGCGTGCAAAAAGCATATGGTTTTGGCCTTCTTTTGCTGGCGCCATCCGAATATGGCACATGATCTGCGCGAGCTGTCCAAACTGAGGGACAGCATCTCATACCTTTACTTTGAAAAGGCTGTCATTGAACGGGATGAAAATGCCATTGCGGTGTTGCGCGGAGGGGAGAGAATTGCGGTTCCCGTTTCTTCGTTGACTGTTTTAATGCTAGGACCAGGTACCAGCATCACACATGCTGCTATGCGTGTAATCTGTGACAATGGTTGCGCAGTGCTGTGGTGTGGTGAGCATGCAATGCGTTTTTATGGGTTTGGGCTTGGTGAAACCAGAAAAGCAAGGCAACTGATGAAGCAGGCTCAATTGTTCGCAGACCCAGTAACGCATTTAGAGGTTGCAAGAAGGATGTACCTGCTTCGCTTCCCAGAAGAAATACCCAGGGATATGGATATCCGTCAGCTGAGAGGACTGGAGGGGGTTCGAGTCAGGGAAAACTACAAGTTATACGCGAAAAAATTTGGCGTGTCATGGAAAAAGCGAAACTATGACAGGCAATCCTGGGATCAGTCAGATTTAATCAACAAGGCTCTGTCAAGTGCCAACGCTGCTTTGTATGGCCTGTGCCATGCAGCAATTGTATCTTTGGGGTATTCACCAGGGTTGGGGTTTATTCACACAGGCAAACAATTGTCTTTCGTATATGATATTGCAGATCTGTACAAGCTGGAGACCTCAGTTCCGGCTGCATTTGAGGCTGCTTCAAAACCTACCGATGATATCAGCAGGTCCACAAGGACAATCATGCGGAGGTTGCTGCGTGAAACGAAAGTACTCTGGCGGATATCGTCAGACATTGAGCACCTGTTTGACATGAAACTTGATGATGATGTCAATCTGTTTGAAGCAGGCAACCTTTGGGACGAGGAGGGTGATATCGAAGGAGGGGTCAATTACTCTGGAGATGTGAAATAAAATGATGGTGCTTGTGTGTGATGGTTTGAAACCCGGCAACCGTGGGGAATTGACAAAATGGCTGCTGGAGGCAAAGCCAGGCGTGTTTGTAGGGCAGGTAAGCGCTTTGGTGCGTGATCTGCTATGGGAAAAAGTCAGTTCTGATTTTGAGGCTTCAGCTGTATTAATTTTCTCTTCGGATTCAGAACAAGGCTTTAGCATGAGAATGTGCGGGTCGCCTTACAGAAGCGTGGTTGACATCGAAGGGATTTCTTTGATAAAAACGACATGTGACGAAGCGAAATCCCTGATGAATCAATGATTTTTTCTTTTCTTCCGGAAGTATGCTCCCCACGCACGTGGGGGTGAACCGTGTCTGGCCTGTCACTTCGTCCTCGGTAACGCATGCTCCCCACGCACGTGGGGGTGAACCGTCCTCTCGCAACTCCAGCATCCGGTCGTAGTCATGCTCCCCACGCACGTGGGGGTGAACCGGCGGTCGCACTGTGCGCCTGACGGGCACGGGAATGCTCCCCACGCACGTGGGGGTGAACCGGGTGGACATGAACATCTTAGACGACACCTTCGGCATGCTCCCCACGCACGTGGGGGTGAACCGTTTTTCATGGTGTACCTGCTCACGAATCCCCAATGCTCCCCACGCACGTGGGGGTGAACCGCGGAATGTTTGCCGGAGTACAGTCGTGGTGAAATGCTCCCCACGCACGTGGGGGTGAACCGCCCGGCTGTCCGGCCATGGCTACCCCGTAGGTCATGCTCCCCACGCACGTGGGGGTGAACCGGCTACATGGAGGGGATGACCTGCCTGAACCTCATGCTCCCCACGCACGTGGGGGTGAACCGGGCGAGGCATCGGACGCCTTCAAGCGAGCGGGCATGCTCCCCACGCACGTGGGGGTGAACCGGCTTGCTCTTGGTTCTCGGTCAGGGCACGCTCATGCTCCCCACGCACGTGGGGGTGAACCGGAGAGTTTGCGGCAAGTGGCAACAAACAAAGAATGCTCCCCACGCACGTGGGGGTGAACCGGTGGCTGTTTCCGGTGACATCTCACTCAACCAATGCTCCCCACGCACGTGGGGGTGAACCGCGATGTGCCGGACTACCTGAACCCGCATCGGAATGCTCCCCACGCACGTGGGGGTGAACCGGTGATGGGTGCGCTGGTCGTTGCTGGTCCGGCATGCTCCCCACGCACGTGGGGGTGAACCGACTGGCGTCCAATGATAAAGGGTGGGTTCGACATGCTCCCCACGCACGTGGGGGTGAACCGTGGTCTGGGACGACGGTACGACAAGCTCATATATGCTCCCCACGCACGTGGGGGTGAACCGTAAAAACAACCGGAGAAAAGATTGGTGACGCAAATGCTCCCCACGCACGTGGGGTTGAACCGTCGGCGTGGCCTGGTCATAGCGCACGTGCTGCATGTTCCCCACGCACGCGGGGTTAAGCTTACGCCGCGGAAAGGCAAAGAAGTACGACAGTAACGATGGAAAGCAAGGTGTGGCTTACAGAAGCGCGTGACCCATTGCTTGTTCATGCTGCACTGGTGGCGGCGCCCCTCTATGCAGCTGCACAGACGGATAGAAAGCGATACATCAGGACTTTCGCGTAAAAGAAATTCCTTTGACTATAAATCGCGCCATCCTGATAAACCCACCAAATTATGCTATAATTAGCCGCATGAAGAGGAGATTTTTTCTGTGGCGCAGTTAACCCCCATGATGCGGCAATATCTGGAGCTGAAAGAGGCCAATCCCGACGCCCTGCTCTTTTTCCGCCTGGGGGACTTTTATGAGATGTTCTTTGAGGACGCGGAGATTGCTGCGCGGGAGCTGGAGCTGACGCTCACCGGGCGGGACTGCGGCTTAAAAGAGCGCGCGCCCATGTGCGGCGTGCCCTGGCACGCGGTGGATTCTTACATCGCCAGGCTGATCAGCCGGGGCTACAAGGTGGCCATCGCCGAGCAGACGGAGGAGCCGGGAAAGGGCAAGACGCTGGTGAAGCGCGAGGTGGTGCGCATCATCACGCCCGGCACGTTTTCGGATACCGCGGCCTTGTCACAAAAGCAAAACCGCTTCATCGCAGCGGTGTATTTTGCGGGCAAGCGCGCGGGCGTCGCCCTGTGCGACGTGTCAACGGGCGAGTTTTTCCTGCGCGGCTTTGAGAAGGCGGATGGCGCAGCAGCCTTTTTGCAAAACCAGCAGCCCTCTGAGGCCATCAGCAACGACGCGGGCCGGCTGAAGGATGTTTTCCCGGGCTATATCAGCCAGGTGCGGCCGGAGATCTTCAATAAAAGGCGCGCGCAGGACGCCATCAACGCGCAGTTTGACACCGTGTCACCGGAAGCCGTGGGCATCCCGGCGCGGTCGGACCTGCTGGTTTGCCCATCTGGCGCCCTTTTGCATTACCTGAATGAGACGCAGATGGTGGCGCTGAAGCACATCACCCGGGTTCAGGTGCTGCGGGGGGAGGAAACCATGCCCCTGCCCCCCACCACAAGGCGCAGCCTGGAGCTGGTGGAGCGCTTAAACGGCCAGTCTGGCCGCGGCACGCTGCTCAAGGAGCTGGACCAGACGCGCACTGCCATGGGCGCGCGATTGCTGCGCTCCTTCGTGGAGCGGCCCTTGATTGACCTGGATGAGATCAACGACCGCCTGGACTGCGTGGAAGCGCTGGCCGGGGACCCGCTGCTGCTGGAGGAGACAGGCGCACTGCTTAAGGATGTGTACGACCTGGAGCGGCTGCTGGGGAAGCTGAGCTACCGTACCCTGGGCCCGCGGGATTGCCTGGCCATGCTGCGCTCACTCAACCAGGCGCCACAGGCGCAAAAGATGCTGGAGAAGCTGTCTCAAACAGGCTTTATAACCCTTAAGGAACAACTAAAACCGCAGCCGGAGCTGGCGGATTTGTTAACGCGCGCCATCGACCCTGACGCGCCGGTGGCGCTGTCGGACGGCGGCGTCATCCGCAAGGGCTATTCGGCGGAATTGGACGAGGCGCGCCTGGCTGCGCGGGACGGCCGCACGTGGATATCTAACCTGGAGGCGAAGGAGCGCGAGCAGACCGGCATCAAGAACCTGAGGGTGCAGTACAACCGCGTTTTTGGCTATTTTTTTGAGGTCACCCGCTCCTACTACCACATGGTGCCAGAGCATTTTATCCGCCGGCAGACGCTGGCCAACGCCGAGCGCTTCACAACCCAGGAGCTAAACGACTTAGAGCGCAAGGCCTTGGGCGCGCAGGAGGAGGCCGACCGGCTGGAGAGCCTGATGTATAACGGGCTGCTGGACGCCTTGTTCCACCACGTTTTGGCCTTGCAGGATCTGGCCTTGGGCTTTAAAACCTTGGACGCGCTGCAATCCTTGGCCCGCGTCGCGCAAAGCAAGCGCTATGTGCGGCCTGTGATGAACACGGAGGGCCGCCTGCACATCATCAATGGCCGGCACCCTGTGGTGGAAACCGCCATGCCGGAGGGGGGCTTTGTGCCCAATGATGTACAGATGGACGCGCAGGACCGCGTGCTGATTGTGACCGGGCCTAACATGTCCGGCAAATCCACCTACATGCGCCAGACCGCGCTGATTTGCTTGATGGCGCACATGGGCAGCTTTGTGCCCGCGGACAGCGCGCAGATCCCGCTGTTGGACAATGTGTTTACCCGCATCGGCGCGCAGGACGATTTAGCGGCCGGGCAGTCCACCTTCATGGTGGAGATGATTGAATTGTCCCACATCCTGCGCAATGCCACCCCGCGCTCTTTGGTGGTGCTGGATGAGGTGGGACGCGGTACCGGCACGCTGGACGGGCTGTCCATCGCCTGGGCGGCGGTGGAATACTTGGCCGATCCGGAGAAATCCGGCGCCTTGACCCTGTTTGCCACCCACTACCATGAGCTCTCGGAGATGGAGGGCGCCCTGCCCGGCGTGGTCAACCTGAGCGTGCTGACCCGTGAGATGGGCGATGAGGTCATCTTCCTGCACAAGATTCAGCGCGGCGGTGCGGATAAATCCTTTGGTGTGTATGTGGCGCGCATGGCGGGTGTGCCGCACGGCGTGGTTGCCCGGGCGCGGGAGATCTTGGCGCGGCTGGAAGCCAGCAACATCACCCAGGATGAGATTGGCAAGAACATCCTGGAGAAAAAGGGCAAAAAGAAGAACGAGCAGATGGCGCTGACGGACTTTAAGCGCGTGGAGCTGCTGGACGAACTGGCCAAGCTGGACGTGCTGCAGATGAGCCCGATGGAGGCCTTGAACGAGCTGTTTGTGTTAAAAGAAAAAGCAAGGAAACTGTAAGGGATTCTGAAGAAAGGAGAGCGCATGAGCGGGACCATCAAGGTGCTGCCGCCCGACGTGGTGGAGCTGATTGCCGCGGGGGAGGTGGTGGAGCGCCCTGCCAGCTGCATTAAGGAGCTGGTGGAAAACAGCCTGGACGCTGGCGCGACTGCGGTGACAGTGGCGATTGAGGGCGGCGGGCTGGACCTCATCCGTGTGACGGACAACGGCGCCGGCATTTCACCAGAGGACATGCGGCTGGTCTTTTTACCCCACGCCACCAGCAAATTGAACCGCGCGGAGGAGCTGCACTCCGTCACCACCCTGGGTTTCCGGGGTGAGGCCATTCCCTCCATCGCCAGGGTGAGCAAAATGACGCTCACCAGCCGGCAAAAGGGCAGCGCCGCTGGCGTGAAGGCCGTAAACGAAGGCGGACAGATGGTGTCCATCACCGAGGCCGCCGCGGCGGAAGGCACCCAGGTGAGTGTGCGCGACCTGTTTTACAACGCGCCGGTGCGAAGGGATTTTATGAAAAAGCCGCAGCGGGAGGCCGCCTTGTGCGCGGACTTGCTGCAGCAGTTGATCCTTTCCAGCCCGCATGTTGCCTTCCGGCTGACTGCGCAGGGAAAGCAGCTGTATTCCAGCCCAGGGGACGGCAAGCTGGAAAGCGCGATGCTGTCCATCTACGGCGTGGAGGCCTTAAAGGCCCTGATTCCTGTTGACGGCGCGGGGGCGGGCATGCTGGTGCGCGGCCTGGTGGGCATTGGCGAGCAAGCCCGCGGCAACCGCAATCACCAGCATTTTTTCCTAAACGGCCGCGCTGTCCGCTCCACGCTGCTCAGCCGCGCGGTGGAGGAGGGCTGCCGCCACCGGGTGATGGTTGGCCGTTTTCCCCTGTGCGCCCTGTCCATCACCCTGCCTTATGAGGCGGTGGACGTGAACGTGCATCCCAACAAATGGGAAGTTCGCTTCCAGCGCGAGCAGCAGGTGCAGGACGCGGTGGCCGACATCATCCGGCAGGCTGTGAGCGAAGCGCCGCTGCAAAGCCCGCCGCCGCTGTTTGACCAGCCCATCCTTCGGGAAGAGGCGAGGGTTGCGCGGGTGCAGCCGGAGGACACCCCAAAAACGCCGTCTGTTGCGCCGGCTGCGCCAGAACCAGCCGTTGTGCCTGCCGGGGATGGGCCCGCGCCCCGCGCCTTTATTGCCCGGGATGCGGCACAGGAAAGGCTGCCCAGGTGCGCAGAGCCAGCGCCACCACCTGTTGTCATCAAGGAAGAGGCGGAGCAAATCCACAACCCGCAGGTGCGGCAGGCGCAAACGCAGCTCAAGGTACTGGGCGTGGCCTTTCATACCTACATCATCGCGCAGCAGGGCGAGCGGCTGCTGTTGATTGACCAGCATGCCCTGCATGAGCGGCTGCTGTTTGACAGCTTAATGGCCTCCGCTCATACCCGCCAGCCCGCGCAGACCCTGCTGTTACCCCAGGTGCTGGAGCTGGATTACCCGGATTACCAGGCCTTCCTGGCCTACCGGAAGGATCTGGAGGAGGCTGGCTTTGAGGTGGAAGACTTTGGCCACCGCGCGGTGCGGCTGATGAGCGTGCCGGTGGAGCTGGGCGAGCCGCTGGCCATGCGCAGCTTTTTGGACGCGCTGGATGAGCTGCGCGACAGCGGCAGGCTGGATGGCAAAAGCAAGCGCGAGCGCATTATCATGGCTGCCTGCAAGCATGCGGTCAAGGGGGGCGAGCGCCTGCCGGAGCACGCGCTGCAGGCGCTGGCTGACATGATGATGGACGGCCAAACCATCCCCTCCTGCCCGCATGGGCGTCCCATTGTGCTGGAGCTGACCAGGCGTGAGCTTGAGCGTCGATTTAAAAGGATACAGGATTGATGAAACCAACAGTTTTAGGGTTTGTTGGCCCCACGGCATCGGGCAAATCCAGCTTGGCTTTGAAGGCGGCGGAGGCGCTGGACGGCGAGATTGTCAGCATGGACTCCATGCAGGTGTACATTGGCATGGACATTGGCACTGCCAAGGCCAGCCGTCAGGAGCAGGAATTGGTGCCTCACCATATGATTGACATAGTAGCGCCGCAGACGCCGTTTTCCGTGGCGGAATACCAGCGCCTGGCGCGGGAGGCGGTGGAGGATATCCATCGCCGCGGCAAGCTGCCGGTGCTTTGCGGCGGGACGGGGCTGTACCTGCGCGCCCTCTCGCGGGACATGGCCTTTGGCGACGCGCAAAAGGATATCACCATCAGGGAACGCTACCAGCAGCTGGCGCTGGCGGAAGGCAACGAAGCCGTCCACCGCATCCTGTGGGAGAAGGATCCTAAGACCGCAAAGCAGCTGCATCCCAACAACCTGCGCCGGATTATCCGCGCGCTGGAGGTGCTGGAGATCACCGGCAAGCCCATGTCCGCCCAGCAGATGCCCAAGGATGAGGATGGCCCTTATGATATGCGCCTGTACGCCTGTGCCTGGCCCCGGGCGGAGCTGTATGAGCGCATCAACGCCCGCGCGGACAGGATGCTGGCGCAGGGATTGCTGCGGGAGGTGAAGACCTTGATGGACGCGCAGGTTGACCCGCAGGCGCAAAGCATGCAGGGCCTGGGCTATAAGGAGCTGGTTCCCTATTTGAAGGGCAGCGCCACGCTGAAGGACGCCATGGACACGATGCAGCGGCGCACCCGCAACTACGCCAAGCGGCAGATGACCTGGTTTACCGCGGATGAGCGGATTACCTGGCTTAACTGCCGGGACAGCCTGGAAAAGCAGCTGGACAAAATTAAAAAGGACTTGAACATTTGACCAACACACGGATTGACAGGCTGTTGATGCAGGCGGAAAACGAGCTTTCCGCCGTATTCGCTGGCTTTGAGCGCATGGAGGATCTATGGACGGGCCGGGTGCTGGACGCGTTTGCCCGTCACCATGTGGCCGCGCGGCATTTTGCGCCCACGACAGGCTATGGCTATGATGACGTCGCGCGGGACACGCTGGAGGCCCTGTGCGCGGACATTTTTCAGGCACAGGCCGCCATCTGCCGCCCCCAGTTGGCCAGCGGCACGCACACGCTGTCGCTTGCCTTGTTTGGCCTGCTGCTGCCGGGGGATGAGCTGCTCGTCATCACCGGCACGCCCTATGACACGCTGGCGGGCGTGATTGGCCAAAACCGGGAGCCCGGCTCCCTGCAGGAGTTGGGTGTCCACACCCGTGTGCTGGATTTGAATGAGCAGGGCGCGATTGACATTCCGGCCGTCCTTGCCGCCTTGACAAAGCGGACCCGGGTGGTCTTTTTGCAGCGCAGCCGCGGCTACGCCCTGCGGCCCTCCATCCTGCCCCAGGACATGGCGGAGGTCATCCGGGCCATAAAGCAGGAAAAGCCGGATGTGTTTGTGATGGTGGACAACTGCTACGGCGCTTTTGTGACAGCGGATGAGCCCACCTTTTTTGGCGCGGATGTGGTGGCCGGCAGCCTGATTAAAAACCTGGGCGGCGGCCTCGCCCCCACCGGCGGCTATCTGGCTGGCACTGAGCGCGCCATCCAGCGGATTGAAAACCGCCTCACTGCGCCTGGCATCGGCCGGGAGGTAGGCAGCTATGAGGCCAGCTACCGCCCCTTTTATCAGGGTTTGTTCATGGCGCCGCACACCGTCTGCCAGGCGCTAAAAACCGCAGCGCTGGCCGCGCGCGTGGCCGAACTGCTGGGGATGGACGCCCTGCCCGGTGCCTTTGAAGCGCGCAGCGACATCATCCAGGCGCTGGTGATGGGCACACCCAAGCGCGTGGTGGCTTATTGCCAGGGCATCCAGGCAGCCTCCCCCGTTGATTCCTTCGCCAGCCCAGAGCCCTGGGACATGCCCGGCTATGCCGACCAGGTCATCATGGCGGCGGGCGCGTTTGTGCAGGGTGCCTCCATTGAACTGAGCTGTGACGCGCCGATGCGGCTGCCCTACGCTGTCTATCAGCAAGGCGCGCTCACCTATGCCTCCGGCAAGCGGGCGGTGCGCGCAGCCTTTTTACAGGTTTTGGAGGCGTCTGATGCCTGAGTGGACAAAGCGGCAGCTGCAGGCCATCACGGCCCGCAACCGGGATATCCTGGTAAGTGCTGCGGCCGGCAGCGGTAAAACCGCCGTCCTGATTGAGCGCGTGCTGAGTTTGCTGCAGGAAGGCATGCAGCTGGACCGCATGCTGGTGATGACCTTCACCAACGCTGCGGCGGAGGAGATGAAGGAGCGCTTGACCGACCTGCTCGCAGATCAGGCGGTGGACCAGGAGCATTTGCGCCGGCAGTTCCAGAAGCTGGGCAGCGCCGACATCAGCACCCTGCACAGCTTTTGCAAGCGCTTGCTGCAGCAGTATTTCCAGGCGGCGGATACGGACCCCAACTCCAAATTGGCGGATGAGGCCAAGCAGGAGGAGCTGTATACCCGCGCGCAGGATGACGCGCTAAACGCGGCGCATGAGAATCCCTCGCCTGATTTTGACCAGCTGCGCACCCATTTCAAGGAATCCGAAATCATCCAGATGTCCTATGCCTTATATCAGTTTTTGATGGCGCAGCCCGCGCCGTTTGAGTGGCTTGGGATGATGACAGACCCCACGCAGTATGATGATTTGTACAGCCATCCCTGGTATCAGGTGGTGGTGAAGGAAGCGCGGTTGCGCCTTTTAGGCGCGCGGGGCAACCTTGAACTGTGCGAGGCCATTTGCGCGCGCCCGGACGGCCCTATGCGCTATACGGCGGCCATCCTGGATGACCTGGCGATGGTGGATTTGCTGCTGGATTCCCTCAATACGAAAGAGCGCTTGACCATCGGCAAGCCCAAGTTTGCCCGCTTGTCCAGCAAGAAGGCGGACGCGTCGGAGAACCCGGAGTTAACCGCGGTGGTGAAGGACGTCTTGCGCGCGGAAGCCAAGGATTTAATCAATGAGGCCCTCCTTTTGCTGCCCGAAAACCAGGCACGGGCAAAGGCCTGGATGGAGGATATCCGCGCCACCTTGCCGCAGCTTTCAGGCCTTGCGGAGCTGGTGACGGACATCAGCGCCCGCTACGCGGCCTACAAGGCAGCAGAAACCCTGTGGGACTTTAGCGACCTGGAGCACCTGGCCCTGCGCGCGCTGATGGATGAGCAGGTGCGTCGTGAGGTGGTATCCTCCTACGACGCCCTGTTTGTGGATGAGTACCAGGACATCTCCCAGATTCAGGAAGCCATCATTGGCAGGCTGCGCGGGCCGGACAACACCCTGTTTATGGTGGGTGACGTCAAGCAGAGCATCTACCGCTTCCGTCTGGCGGACCCCTCCCTGTTTTTGGACAAATACAAGCGCTTTTCGCCGGATGAGGAGGCGGAACAGCGCCTGATCACCTTAAAAGAGAACTTCCGCTCACGCCGCAACATCCTCCAGGCTGTCAACCTGGTGTTTGAGCGCGCCATGCGTGAGAACGCGACGGAAATCGCCTATGATGAGGAGGCCAGCCTAAGCACCCTGCGCGCGCAGGCGGATGACCCGCCGGTGGAGCTGCACCTGCTGCACCAGGAGGAGGGCCTGGAGCTGCCGGATGACGCGGCGGAGGCCCTGGACGCCACTGCGCCCTCTGTGGTGGATGAGGAGGACGCGCCCCCAGCCCCCGCTTTGCAGTTGGAGAAGGCCTTTGTGTATGAGGCGCGTTTGGTCGCCCAGCGCATTGCGGAGCTGATTGGCACGCCGATGACTGACGGGGATGAAGTCCGCGAGATTCAGTACCGGGACATCGTCATCCTGCTGCGCACCGCCGCCAGCCACGCCAGCGTGATGGCTGACATCTTAAACCAAAGCAACATCCCCACCTATTCCGACACCCAGGGCGAGTTTTATACCCAAAGCGACGTGCGCGACGTGCTGCACCTGCTGCAGGTGCTGGACAACCCCTATCACGATGTCCCGCTGCTCTCCGTTTTGTCTGGCCCTGTGTTTGGCTTTGAGCCTGATGAGTTGGATGCCATCAGAAAGGCCTTCCCCGGGCGCGAGATCCCCTATCACGCGGCCTTCTTTGCGTACGCGAAGACCAACAACAGGTGCCAGGAAGCGATCAACAGGCTTGACCGCTGGCGGCTGATGGCGCAGACCATGCCGCTGGACCGCTTCTTAAGCCTGCTTATGCGAGACTCCGGCCTGTATGCCTTGGCTGGCGCCAAGGAGGAGGGCAGGCTGCGCCGCGCCAACCTGCGCATCCTGTTGGCCCAGGCTGCGCCTAACCCTGAGCCGCTGAATTTATCCGATTTTGTTGAGCGCGCTGTCAGGGCCAAAAAGCAGCGGACGGGCGACCGCAGCGCCTCTTTGGGCATGCAGGAGAACGTGGTGCGCATCATGACCATGCACAAATCAAAGGGCCTGCAGTTCCCTGTGGTCATTTTGCCCAACCTTTCCCGCGCTTTTGCGGGCAAACGCTTTGAACTGCCCCTAATGATGGACGCGCAAACGGGCCTGGCGCTGCGCCAGGTGAACGCCAAGGACCGCTATTTCAAGGATGGCTTTGGTGTGACCGCCATCCGCACCAAGAAAACGCGAGAGGAGCAAAGCGAGGAGGCGCGCCTGCTGTACGTCGCGATGACGCGCGCGCGCGAGCGGCTGATCATGGTGGGCTCTGTTTCCAAACTGGATGCCGCGCTGCTTAGGTGGTCCAAGCCCGCTGGCGACTACGCTGCCAGCGCTGCCAAAAGCATGCTGGACTGGGTGTGCGCGCCGCTGGGGGAGGCTTTGCAGCGCGGTGCGCAGGGCCTGGTGGACCTGGATAACGGCAGCCGGTTCTTTGTTTCCTGGCAGTCAGTTCATGATGTGGCGGAAGACAGGCGGCAGGCAGCACAGGCTGTCGTGAACCTCACGGTGCCCCCGGGCATCCTGGCCCCTGACGATTTCTTCCAGCCGCCGATACAACCGAAGCGGATCCCGCAGAAAAGCTCGGTCACGGCGCTGATCTCCCGCGAAAAGATGCTGCAGACGGAGGAGGAGGAGACGCCGGAGGTGAAGCGGCGCGGGCTGCAGGATCAGCGGGAGCTGCGCAAGATCCCCGACCTGACCGGCATGCCCTCCCTTAGCGCGGCCCAGCGGGGCGCTGCCGCCCATAAAGTGCTCTGCGCGCTTGACCCAAAGGATTTTGTGGATTTGGACGAACCCAGGATGCGCGCAGCCTTGACTGACGCGATGTCGGAGCTGCTGGCGCGCGATATGCTGACACAGGAGGAACGGCTTAGCATCAACGAGCTGGACGTCCTGCGCTTTTATCAAAGCGACTTGGCAAAGCGCATGGCGCGCAGCGGGGAGCGGCACACTGAATGGCCCTTTACCCTGCTGGCGGACAGCGACATGATCCTCCAGGGTGTGCTGGACAGCTGCTTTTTGGAGGATGGCGCCTGGGTGCTGGTGGATTACAAGACCGACTGGGGCGATGCCCAGATGCTATCAGCGCGCTACCGCGACCAGATGCGCTGGTATATGCGTGCGCTGCGGGAGATTACCGGCCTGCCCGTGAAAGAAGCCTGGCTGTATCTGCTGCGCAAAGGGGAGGCGGTGCAGGTGAGGGAGGACGAACCCATCCGCCTGTCGCAAGCCCCGGTGATGAAGGAAGGAAAGGACCAATAGATGGCCAAGATCAAGGGTGTGAAGACCTTAGTACAAAACAGGCGCGCCCGCCACGAATACTTTGTTGAGGAAAGCCTGGAATGCGGCATCGAGCTGCGCGGGACGGAGGTGAAATCCATCCGCCAGGGCAAGGCCAATATCCAGGAAAGCTACGCCCGCGTGCGGGAGGGCCAGGTGTTTGTGGATGGCATGCACATCAGCCCCTATGAGCAGGGCAACCGCTTTAACACCGATCCCCTGCGCCCCAAGCGCCTGCTGCTGCACAAGAGCGAAATCAGAAAGCTTCAGGGCGCGGTATCCCGCCAGGGCTATACCTTAATCCCCCTGCAGCTGTATCTGCGTGACAGCCTGGTGAAACTGGAGCTGGGCGTATGCCGCGGCAAGCGCCTGCACGACAAGCGGGACGATTTGGCCCGCAAGGACGCCGAGCGGGATATGGAGCGCGCGATGCGCAGAGGGCAGCGCAGCCAGGGGGAGGATTGATGCGAAGGCCACTGCCCCTGCCCTACAATAAAAACAGGTGAAGGACATGCCAGACGCCATTGTAAAAGCCTTTGAAGCCCACCAAAACCCCAAGTTCGCAGCGCAGATGGCAGCCTATATGCGGGACTTGTTCCCCTTTTACGGCATCAAAACCCCGCTGCGCAAGGAGCTGAGCCGCGCCTTCATCAGCCAGCAGCGCAAGGCCAAGGCCACCGACTGGGCACTGCTGTACCGCCTGTGGGAGATGCCCATGCGGGAGTGCCAGTACCTGGTATGCGATATTTTAAGCGCCAGGCGCCGCAGCCAGGTGTATGAAGACATTGCCCGGATGAAGCCCTTTGTGACCACCAAACAGTGGTGGGACACAATCGATGCCTTGGACGGCCTCATCGGGGATCTGGGCCTCACCGATTCCCGGGTGGATGACCTGATGCTTTCCTGGTCGACCCATGAGGATTTCTGGCTGCGCCGCATCGCCATTGACCACCAATTGGGCAGGAAGGAAAAGACCAATACCGCCCTGCTTGCGCAAATCATCAAAAACAACCTGGGAAGCAAGGAATTTTTTGTCAACAAGGCCATCGGCTGGAGCCTGCGGGAATACAGCAAGACCAATCCCCGATGGGTGGAAGCGTTTATAGAATACAACCGGACGGCTTTAAGCCCCCTGAGCATCAGGGAGGGCAGCAAGTATCTGTAAGGTCTGGCGTATTCCGGACAGGCTGTTAGTGTAAAGTTGTTGTAGGCGGGAACCTCCCCATACAGGGTGACGCAGCCCGGTCCCCGGGCAGGTTCACCCGCCTCCGCGGGGGCGGGTGAAAAAAGACATGAAAAGGGAATGATTCCTTGGTACATTGTTGTTGC
>JAAYFC010000074.1 GCA_012728435.1 Clostridiales bacterium
CTTTTACAATACCACCCGCATCCAAAAGAACCTTGATTATCTCTCGCCAATTGAATGGCTCAACCGTTACCACAATTCGACCCTCAAAATCTCTGCTTAACAAACTGTCCGAAAAAGTGTTGACGAGCCGATGATAATTACGTATTATCATTAAGGATACTTATTTTGCACGGTCCCAGCAAAGCTCAACGCGGTCTTCTGTGCAATAATTATGCTATCCGGTGATAAGGGTAAAGTGTTAAGAGCTTTTTCTCTTCATTATTTATCGATTATGAAGCATCAGAACAAGTGTAAATAACCCTCATGACTGGTTTGGACCGGCTTGAGCGGGAACTTGCACAAAAACGTTTTCATTGCCGGGTTTCAAAGCACCCGGTGGGAGAATATTCGATAAATACAGGGGAAGTACAGAAATATTACATAGCGTTTATCGTCATCATACCGGATTCAGAAAAGGAATGATAGATTCTTGAATATCCATTGCCTCCATTGCCTGACAGGGCATGAACACCAGGTTGCGGAGCAGCTGACGCGGCTTGGGTATGAAAGCCTGGTTCCTCTTTCAAACAGGGTCATCGTAAGTGATGGCCGAAAAAAGACCCAACAGCGGAAGCTTTTCCCCGGCTATGTTTTTTTTCGTTCCGATTCGCTGACTGCGGATGAGATACGTTTTGTGACCAATTCAGACCATGTGATCCGGCTGCTCCGCTACGATACCGGAAACTACGCGCTTACAGAGCAGGACGCGCAGCTGATCGCCGGGCTATGGCAGCACGACGGAGTGTTTGAGGTATCCGAGGCTTATAAGGAAGGGAGCCGGATCCGCATCAAGAGCGGCCCGCTGAAGGACCTTGAAGCCAAAATTATCAAGGTGAACCTGAAACGCAGCAGCGTCGCGATCCAGCTGGGCGAAAGCAGCCTGCTGGGAAAGATCTGGTGCTCTATAGAGATGATAGAAAACATCCACGAAGACAGCTTTTAAATGCGGTGAACTTCCTGATCAACTCTGGCCTTGGCTCTCTGGAGGATCCAACTGAATGATTCGCATGACACGGCAGTATGGAAAGAGGCAGAAGCTGGCCCTGTTGCTTTTGGTCTTGGGCGGTATCGTTGCCGCGGCCATTCTGCTGTATACGATAGGAATGAATCTGGAACGCGCAGCGGAAGATCCGCTGGCTGCGCAGGAACAGAAAGGTCTGCCCAGCGTACGCACAATGCAGCGCCAGACGGTGGAGTATCAAGGCGTGCAGTACGCACTGAAGAAAAACCTGACCAGCATCCTGCTGATCGGTGTGGACAAAGCGGAAGACGTGGATACGCCGCAGATTGCCTTCCGCAGCGGGGGGCACGCGGACTACCTCTCTCTCCTGGTGATCGACGACCTTGAAGACACTGTGAAGCGCATCAATATTGACCGCGATACCATCACCGACATCACCGTGCTCAGCGCTTTGGGCAAGCCAAAGGGG
The DNA here is from genome assembly GCA_012728435.1 of Clostridiales bacterium. Taxonomy (GTDB): domain Bacteria; phylum Bacillota; class Clostridia; order Christensenellales; family Aristaeellaceae; genus UBA6115. The sequence goes on from JAAYFC010000074.1 coordinate 1,470, forward strand.
ACACGCAAGGCGCAGATCAGCCTGGCGCACGGGTTTGGTGGGGACGCGGAACAGGCGGCACAGCTGACTGTCACTGCGGCGAGCAACCTGCTGCAGGGATTGGAAATCAGCGACTATGTCACCTTCACCATGGACGGCATTGCTGCCATGAACGAGCTGGCCGGTGGGGTGAGTGTTCTGATAGAGGAAGAGCTCACCGTCCTTGACCCTGCCTTCATCAAAGGGGAGCAGGTCCTTCTTGCGGGAGATCAGGCGGAGCGGTTTGTCCGCGCGCGCAAGAATGTCACCGATGGCACCAATCTGAACCGGATGGATCGCCAAAATGCTTTTCTTTCCGCCTTTTCCAACCTTGTAACGCGGAAGATACAGGACGATTCGGGATTCATCAATGAACTCCTCAGCAGCCTGGAACCCTACATGGTCAGCAGCCTGCGCACGGGCCGGCTGGCGAACATCATCTACAAGGCCCGCGGGTACACAGTCAGTGAACCTTACTCGCTCTCAGGGGAGCGCAAGGTGAATGCACTGAACAACATGGAGTTTTACCCTGATGAGGACTCCGTGATGAAAGCGATTCTCAGCGCTTTCTATGAAAAGCTTGCTGCCGCGGAACCGGGCGGCAATTGATTTCGGCCTGGATGGCAATCAGCCAATTTTAATAACCTCTACTCGGGCCGGACTTGGATCCGCGTCCGGCACAGAAAGGAGACTCACAGATTATGAAGAAATTTCTTGCACTGCTGTTCGTCCTCACCCTCAGCCTGAATGCCGTTGCGTTCGCGGCGGACAGCCCAGTCCTGACCAACCCTCCTGTCGTCACCGACGTTACAGCTGGGCTTTGGGGTATCACTCAATACGATGAGCAGTCTCAGGCGGAACTTGACGCAGTCGCCCAAAGCGTCGCCGAAGGAAAAACCGAACTGGAACATTTCGCTCTCAGCGAGGAAGACACCGCGAAGCTGGAAGCTCTGGGACTTGACCTGGCCGCTCTCTCTGTAGATGAGCTGCTGCATGTTACTGTCGGCGGCTATACCGAAAAACCTGAGAGTGTGACCTTCAAGGCCACCTTCACCGTACCCTATGAGGTTGGCACCAAAGTCGCCGTGCTGATGGGTGTGGGCGCAGCGCCCGGCCCCTACCAGTGGACGGCAGAGGAAGGCGTTGTGAATGAGGATGGTACCGTAACCGTCACGCTGACCGACTTCCCTGAAGAACCGTTCCTCCTGTCGATTCTGAGCTGACCGGAAAGCCGCCCCGGACGCGGGGCAGGTTTAAGTGAATCCAGACCGACAATGCACTTGCCGGGGCTGACGGGCAGCTACCCGCGGTATCCATCCAGGTACCATCAGGAACGGGAGGGTCATGCCCTCCCGTTCCAGGAAAAATATCAATCAGTCGAATGGGCAATCCATTCGCGGAGGGACCCGACATGTCATCTGAAAGACCCAGTCAAAACCAACCCGCGCACGGCTTGAGCGTGCAGAGCGCCGTGCAGCCGGGCGCTCAAAACGGCGAGACGGAGATCGACCTGCTGGAGCTGCTGAACGTTCTGCTCTCCAACCTCCGCTGGATCATTGCGGCAGTGCTCATCGGCGCGCTGGGTGCATTTTTTTATACCCAGTATTTTGTGGTTCCCATGTACCGTTCCACCGGCAACCTGTATGTGGTCAGCTCACAGGATTCCATTATCAACCTGTCGGACTTCCAGGTCGGCAACTATCTGGCCAGCGACTATGAGAAGGTTGTCTACACCTGGGAAGTGCTGGAGCAGACGAAAGAGAACCTCAGCCTGCCCTACACCCAGGAGCAGATGCGCAGGATGATCAGCATCAACAACCCGCAGAACACGCGCATCCTGGAAATCACGGTGCAGTCAAGAAGCCCGCGGGAAGCCGCCCTGATCGCGAATGAGCTGATGCTGGTGGTGAGCAAATATGTGGTGGACGTGATGGAGACGGAACAGCCCAACATCCTCTCTGAAGCCCAGATCCCCCTGGAGCGCTTCAGCCCCAGCAAGACGCGCAACACGATGCTGGGCGC
>JAAYFC010000075.1 GCA_012728435.1 Clostridiales bacterium
ATCGTCTACCGCGTGACGGAAGAGCCGGTGAACGGCTACGGCAGCGAGGATGACGGGGAAAACAACTTCACGAATACGCTGAAGCTGTTGGATGTGCCGTGGTCCAAGACCTGGGACGATCAAGACGATCTGTACGGCCTGCGCCCCACACCTGAAGAACTGAAGCAGAAGCTGGTGCTCAGTCCGATGCCCGACCTGAATGATGGCGAGGAGCTGGAGTTTGAGTGGATATCCCTTGAAGGGAATATCTGGAGCTTCAAGTTCATCAACCTGCCCGCTGAGGACACTCTGGGTGAGGAGATCATCTATACGGTGTCCGAGCAGCCTGTGCCTGGCTATCATGCCGCACAAGCCGATGGATCCAACCTGACCAACAGGCTGGCTGTTGTGAACATCGGAGGCACCAAGGTATGGTATGACCAGAACAACAAATACCTGACCAGGCCCGACAGCATTGAGCTGGCCCTGTTTGCCGATGGCATTGAGGTTGATGCCGCGCTGGTATCCCCCAAGTGGGATAAGCCCGCAGGTGCCGATGCCTGGACCTACCGGTACAGCGGCCTGCCCAGGTACAAGGTTGAACAGGGGCAGGAAGTGGAAGTCACCTACACGGTGAAGGAGACGCCTGTACCGGATTACCAGGCAGATTCATCGGATGCCGTGGCCGGAAAGCTTGATGAAAATCGTAATGTCAGCCAGGCGGACTTTGCCAACACGCTGTACACGGTCAGCGTCAGGGGGCAGAAGACCTGGGTGGATCACAGCAACGCGCGCGGCAGGCGCCCCGCGCAACTGGGTCTGACGCTGTATGCCGACGGCAGGGAAGTGACGCTGAAAGCGGGCCAGGCCTTAAGCCTTGCATGGGATAAGCCGGGCGATGTGTGGGCCTTTGAATACAGCGGCCTGCCCAGGTATAAGGCGGTGAACGGAAGGGCTGTGCCCATCGTTTACACAGTGAAGGAAACGCTGATTAACCGCTACCGGCCGGCTATTATGGACGCTGTCGGCGGCTGGGTTGACCCGGTGACCGGCAATGTCACGGGCATCAGCTTTACCAACACCTATGACCCGGATTACAGGGTACCGCAGACGGGCGACCTGATCTGGATACCCCTGAGCCTGATGGCGCTCAGCGGCATCGCGTTCATCATCCTGTGGAAGAGGAAGGAAAAGCGCGGCGCTTAAGCGGCAGGCGTTTAAAACAGCAAAAGGGCCGCGCCTGGAAATGGAGCGGCCCTTTTATAAACGGCGCGGCGGCGGGTTTTACCCCGCCGCCGCTTCATCATGCCGCCGGCATGAAGGTTCAGGAAATAACAGTATTTCTCCCGTTTACCTTGGGATAGAGTACACTGATGTTCGCAACTTTGCCCAAGCAGAAAGTATATGGGCAAGCCACTGGGACTCCGCTGCAATGGATGCTGCTAGACATTCACAAGGAGGGGAACCCAATGGCTCAACGCAAGGATACCACGAATCTGCCAGGGATGCTATTCCAATTTATGGGGATGGAAGACCCGATGCTCAGCATGCTCGAGTGGCTGTGCGCCCAGATGATGGAGGCAGAGGTTTCCAACCAAATCGGCGCGGAGAAACATGAGCAAAGCCGGGAACGCATCAGCCACCGCTGCGGCTTTCGTCCGCGGAGATTAGATACCAGAATGGGGACGATGTACCTCATGGTGCCCAAGGTAAGGAACGGTGGATACATCCCCTTTTTCGTCACGGAGCGCAAGCGGAGTGAAGCGGCACTGATCCAGGTGGTGCAGGAGGCCTTTGTGCAGGGCGTATCCACCCGGAAGATGGAGAAGCTGGCCAAGAGCCTGGGCATTGAAGGGATCTCCCGAAGCCAGGTGAGCGAGATGACCAAAGGGCTCAATGACCAGGTGGATGAATTCAGGAACCGTCCTTTGACATCCGACCATTATCCTGTACTGTGGGTGGATGCGCTGTATGAGAAGGTGAGATACGGCGGACGGGTCGTCAGCATGGCCATTCTGCTGGTCTGCGGAGTGAACGGGGAAGGCAAGAGGGAAGTACTGGCGCTTGAACCCATGCTGGAAGAGTCCAAAGAGAGCTACAGGCAGCTGTTTGAAGGGCTGAAGGAACGGGGCTTGAAGCGGCCATTCCTGGTTGTTTCGGACGCCCACAAGGGATTGGTTGCAGCCATTAGAGAGTGCTTCCAGGGAGCAAGCTGGCAGCGGTGCAAGGTTCACTTCATGCGAAATATCCTGGCACATGTTCCCCACAAGGAGAAGGACCGATTTGCCAGTCTGCTGAAAGGCATCTGGCTGACCACAGACATAAAAGCAGCCAAACAACGGGCGAAGGACCTGGCAGATGAGTACCGAACCAAATGTCCCAAGGCGATTGAAACGCTGGAAGACGGTCTGGAGGATGCGCTGACTTATCTGTCATTCCCCTCATTGGATGCCAGAAAAGTCAGCTCCAACAACATGCTGGAGCGACTGAACAAGGAGATTAGGCGAAGGACCAGGGTAGTAGGGATCTTTCCCAATCCGGAATCCTACCTGCGGTTGGTGACAGCCTATCTGATGGAGTACTCGGAGGACTGGTCAGTTACAAGGGCGTACCTGAGCGAAGAATCGCTCCAATCACTTAGTAACCAGGCAGCATGACATGGGGGGCGGAGTCCAAAGTTGCGAACATGCGTTGACAGTACCCAGAAAACGCGTCATAATAACTACAATTGATATGATTTTTGCCTATATAAAAGATACAGAAGCTATTTAACAGGTCCTCTTAGTTTTATACCATTAAAGGATGGCAATCACATGACGATAAAGCAACAAGGCAGAGTCCTCGCCGTGGATCTTGGTGGATCGAAATTGGAAGTGGGACTGGTCACATCAGATGGAGAGATATTGTGCACGTCCAGATGTGAATTATCCGGTACCCCCTACAC
>JAAYFC010000076.1 GCA_012728435.1 Clostridiales bacterium
CATCGAGAACGAGCTCACCCTGGTCAAGAGCGTCTATGGCGACTATTCCTCTGAGGTGCTCACCGGTGTGCGTGATCCGGAAGAAGTCGTGCCCGAAATGGTCAACGCCATGAAGGCCGTTGGTCTGGACAAGATCATCGAGGAATTCCAGAGCCAGGTGGATGCCTTCTTCGCCAAATAAATACTGACCAACCAAGCACAACGGGGCAGCTTCCGGCTGCCCCGTTTTTGCACATCACCGCACAAGGTGGATCGCCATATCCCCCTTATCATGTCAGCCAAACACGAACTCGCACCTCATTTGAGGTTTTTATCATTTCATTCCATGTCAGGCGGGATAATCTTAATATTTCCTTCTTCGTTTACATAGATGATGTGAAGGTTCAACGCTTTTCGCACCCACGGCGGCAGTTGGTTCACTTGTTTGACAAACGCGCTAATATCAGGGACCGCCACTGCATAATTGACTTCTTCTTGGTCCATCCGCTGAAGTAACTGCCCCAGCCCTGTCCTGAAATCAAGGCCGATGGACGTTGTCTTGCCTTTAGCCTCAATAACCCATCTGTCCTTGGTTTGCGCATGCTCACACACCAAATCCGCATGGCTGCCCGAAATTAGTGTGTATCCTTCGCTCGTAAAATACTGTTCAAGCCTTGTTTGCACAAAGCCTTCATATGGAAAGTTAAATCCAAGATGATAAACTGACATTGCAGTCTCCTTACTCATTTTTTTGCTGATATTTGCTATTCACTGCATGGGTTTATGCACAGGTACACAAACCGGTTACATGCACATTAATGAATGAAACATGTTTAATAGTAAAGAGATATCCACCCTCTGTGTTGTTATGCTATATCTTTATTGCACCCTTGTGAAATCCATCCGCATGTCAATGTTATCCCCCATGGGGCGCGATTTCATGTACATCTTGTTCATGCCCACAAAGTAGAAGGTGTGGGTCATGCCGGTATCGGGGTTGTAACACGCCATGGTGTTGCCCTTGTAGGTGACCGGCAGGCCGGGGATGGATACCTCCAATTCCAGGCTGACAAAATTGATTTTGCCGCCGGTAAAGCTTAAGACCAGCTCGCTCTCCCCCGTTCCTTCCAGCAAATCCTGGCCGCTTACAAAGGTCTGGAAGAAGGGGTCGAAGCTGACGATGTGCATGCCATCACAAATCCAGGCACCGGCGAATTTCTCGGCAAAGCCCTCCACGCTTCCTGTGTATTCACCCGCCTTTAGTCCGGGACGGACGTAGGGCGTTCCTTTATCGCTCTCCCTCAGCGCGCCCGCAGCGTTAAGCAGCACCAGGTCATTGGGGCTGGGGCCTTTGGGGTCCAGATCCACCAGGATGATGTCCTCCAGGTTGTTTTGGCCGGAGGTGTCCTGCTCCACCTCCCAGGTGCCTGTGACCGCTTCCATGCCCTCAGAAGTGGGATAGGTGAGATAGCAGGTGCCGTCGGCCTTGAGCGTCAGCTCAGCCGGCTTGGCGCCCTCGGGCAGGTTGGTATAGCCCTCCCCGGGTGTGTAATCATATCCATCCACCACCCAGGTACCGGCGTAATCAGCGGGCTTTGCGCCAAAAGAGGGCGGATGCGCGGCTGACGCGTGCAGGGTCATCGCAAGCAGCAGAATCACCAGCAGGGTACAGATGCGTTTGTTCATGATGCGCTCCCTTCTTTGCGGTTCATATCAGTTGGCTTTGATGCCTTTGTTCTGATTCATATCAAACCATCTGCCCGCCCGCCTGTCAAGCTACCCATTCGGGTAGGTCTGGCCTGCCGGCAGGGTGTCTGAAGGCAGCTTGCCGCAGTCCACCCGGTTTCGATTTATTTTGTAAGGCTGGCCTGGCTCATTGTTAGCGCTTCCTCCAGGTTGAGGAGGGGGTAGCTGCGCAAATCCTGCGGGGAGCGCTCCGCTGTCTTGTCCTTTACCTGCTCTGTGGCGCTGTTGATCAGGATCTCCTTCACCTGGCCCGGGGTCAGGGCGGGGTTTACAGACCAGACCATGGCGGCAGCGGCCGTGACCATGGGGGCAGCCTGGGAGGTGCCGCCGGAGCTGCGGAAGCCGCCGGGCACGGCGCTTATAATGTCCTCCCCCGGGGCAGCCAGGGTGACCGTCTTGCCAAAATTGCTGTCGCCAGGCAGGAAGTAGTCCCCCTCCCTGTCCTTTTTGTCCGTGGCCGTCACCACCAGGATGCTGTCCAGGATTTTCTGTTGTTCTGCCTGGAGCCGGTCGCTGATCCCCAGGGCAGCCTGGACCTCTGCGCTCCCCAAGGCATTGTCCGGGGTGATGGCGCAGAACATGCCGTTGCGGTCGGCGTCAATGCCGCTGTTGCCGGCGGACTGCACCACCATAAAGCGCTGCCCCTGATCCATCAAAAGCCACATGTAGACGGAAATCACCTGCCCCATCTCGCTGTTCCAGGGCAGCTTCTCGTCCTCCCAGATGTCAAAGCCCATGGAGTAGTTGATTACCTGCACCCCCGCCTCCACCATGTCCACCAGGTGCTTGAGGAAAAGGCTCACCGTGCCCACATAGGCCATGGGGTCCAATTCCGGAATCCGGTAGGAATCCAGCACCGTGATGGGGGCCCCGGGCAGGATCTGCTGGATGATTCCCGCCACATGGGTGCCGTGGAACTCGGCGTAGTTTTGCTGCTCCTGCTCCTTCCCCGGGAACACCAGGTTCAAAGCCGGATGGCCCATGTCAAAGCCGTCATCCACCACCCCAGCCTTGATAGTATAGGGACCCTTCATCAGGGCCTGGGCCTCCTTCATACGAATGGCCTCCTGCCACCACTGGCTCTGGGGCAGGCTGTCCAGGATGGGCGGCCCTTCCATGGGGTAATCCGCAGGCTCCTCAGACTGGCGGCTGTTGCCGCTGCCAGAGAAGGCCGCCAGGTCCAGGTGGGCATAGCGCACCTGGGGTCTTTTCATCAGCACATGTGCCAGCTGCTCAAGTCCCGCCTTGTCCCGGGGCTTCACCTGCACCTGGTACTGATGCAGTAAGGGAAAGCGCCCCATGATTTTGGCCTCCTCCCCGGGGAAGAAGGACAGCAGCTCCTCCTCCCCCACCCCTTCCTTTACAAACACCAGCATCATGTTGTTGATGTAGCCCTGGCCGGTGGCCTCATCCAGCACCACCGCCTCGGGCTGCACCGTGTACAGGGTGTTTTCGGGGCGGCCCTTGGTCTGCGCCCCGGCAGCCCCCGCCAGACCCAGCAAAATCACCAGGGCCGCAAGGGCACTCAAGGTCTTTTTCATTGCCTGATTCATGGGCGGTTCTCCTTATTTTGCTTCGTTGTCCAGGTAAGCGGTGGGAATCTGCCGCAGTTTGGTGGCCTGTTCAAAGGCATAGGCGGTGTTTACGATGCCCTCATCCTGGCCAAAGAGGCCAAAGAAGGTGGCGCCCATGGGCTCCTCATAGGGGGTCTTGCCAAAGGGCACAGTCACCATGGGGGCTCCGGCCACACAGGGCACGGCACAGCCCTGGTCGCTTATAAAGGCGAAGGCATCCAGCTGGTGCTTCTGCGCCTGTTTTTTTATTAAGGCCTGGGCATCCTCCACCTCTTTCCGGGCTTCCTCAGGGGCGAGGGGCCGGGCACAGGCGGCCTCCAGGATCAGGCCCTGGCCGTATTTGGCGCGCCTGGCCAGGTCTTTGGCATTATAGTCCGCCAATTCTTGCAGGGTCTTGACGGGGGTGTGGAAGGCCGCGGCATAGGCCGCAAAATCCCTGGCAAACTCCCCGGTGATGATTTCGTCATTGCCAAAATAGGCCCGGCTCCAGTTCAATTCCACTGGCACCGCCCCCAATTTGCTGAGGGCTACTGCCAGCTGCCCGCTGTTTTCCCCTTTAAGCACACCGATGCGCTTGCCCGCAAGGGAGGCATCCTCCTTCAGGCTCACCTGGTCCTCCGGCTTTGTGACCGCGGCATTGTACAGGGTCACCGCGTCCTTCATGGACTTGGCGATGGGCCCCAGGGTATCCAGGCTTGAGGACAGGGGCAGCACCCCCTGTGTGCTGATCGCGCCCAGGCTGGGCTTATAGCCCACCAGGGAATGGATGGAAGAGGGGGCGATGATGGAGCCGGTGGTCTCCGTGCCCAGGCTCACCGCTGCCAGGTTGGCTGCCACGGCGGCCGCGCTGCCGGCAGAGGAGCCCAGGGGGGACATAAAGCCCGGGGCATGGGGGTTGCGGGTCTGGCCCAGGCGGCTGGAATAGCCGTTTGGCATGTTCAGGTCCACAAAGTTGGCCAACTCTGACAGGTTGGCCTTGCCCAGGATGATGGCCTGCTGGGCTTTCAGCTGCTGTACCACCGGGGCATCCTCTGCGGGCACAAAGTCTTTCAGGGCCAGGGTGCCGGCACTGGTGGCCATGTCACGGGTGTTGATGTTGTCCTTTAGCAACACCGGGATGCCGTACAGGGGGCCCTTCTCCCTTGGCGCGGCTTCATCCAGCTTCCTGGCTTCCTCCATGGCCCTTGGGTTCACCTGGATGACGGCATTGATGCCCCCTTCACTTTTGTCATAGCGGGCAATCCGATCCAGGTAAAAGGCGGTCAGATCCTGATAGCTCAGTTCCTTCCGCTCAATGGCCGCCTGGATGTCAGCGATATCACGCTCCATAATCAGGGGGGCATGGGCCCGGAGGGCTTGCCTGTCCATCCCCTGCAATTGTGCCTCTATGCTTTGGATTACGTCATTCTCATACACAATGGCTTCTTCGGCTTGCATGATTCCCTCCTGCGCACTCATTCCCCGGCTGATGCCCATCAGCAGGAACAGCAGCACCAGCATCACCCCGGCGCGTTTCACAGTTTCTTTCAGGTTCATCAGGCTCACTCCTTCCTGTTTCAGGGTTCTATATACCAAACGCTCTCTTTCATGCTTTCATGAGACGGTCTTTTTGCGCCTCTGCGTCGTCTCATTCACTCAACGTAGGCTGCGGCTACGCCTCGTTCATTCGACTTAGCAGAGCCATCAAAAATCCTCGCCCCATGAGTGCATTAACTCGTGTGTTTGGTATCTGCAGTGTAGCACCCCATCTTTTGTCTGCATAGCAGAGGGTTTGTCAAAACTGTAAAGATTTACCGCCGTCTTTTGTAAACATTAGGAAGCGCCTTGTGTCCGTCCCCGCCTTTCACCCCTTCCATGGGTATGCTATAATTGAATGGGTTCCTATGGAACCTGATTGGGAGGTGGATGGCATGAGAAACAAACCGGTCAAACTGACCGTTACCGGCATGGCATACAACCGCAACGAAGAAGACGAGGCCATGCACATGACCACCTTCGGCACCCTGTCCGGGGACAGCAAAAGGTGGCAGTTAAAGTACACCGAGCGCCGCAGCGACAGCGACGAGAAACACGACATCACCGTAACCATGGGGGAAGGGGTGGTGAAGGTGGCCCGCAAGGGCGCCTTTGCCAGTGACCTGGTTTTCCGCAAGGGCCACCGTTTTGAAGGCAACTATAACACGCCCTACGGCGTGCTCAACATGGGCATCTACCCCACCCAGGTGGAGTATTCTGTCAACCAGGATGGTGATGGGGCGGTGAACCTGCGCTACCAGCTGGACATCCAGGGGCGCTACACCTCCGTCCATAAGCTGGACATCGCCTTTGAAACCAACAAAAAGGATGTACGGGCTTAAGGCGGTCTTAATACAGCTGCGCGCGCTGATTGGCCCTGACGCCTTCATCCGGCGTGACACCACCAAAACAGCGCTGTTTGCCAGCGACGCCAACAAGCGCATGGACGAAAAGCGCTACGCACAAACAGCGCGCGGCTTGAAAGATGCAGGCTTTTTAGTGCAGGAGCGGGACAATTATCTGCTGATTGACTGGCCCTTTTCCGGCTACGCGATGTTTTTTGATCAGCTGAAAACAAGGGTGCCGGATACAGCGCTAGTTTCCGCGCACGGCTTGGCCCGCATCTATGCCCGGCATGAGGGCCGGTTTACGCCCCAGATGCTGCCGGACGCCCGCGCTGCGCTGCGGTGCTGGGACGCCGGGCAAAACAAGGCGCTGGTTATGATGGCCGGTGAAGCGCTGGCCATCAGCCTTCGGACGGGTTCCCCTGTAAACAGTTACTATCTTCCCCTGCTTTTGACCATGGAGGAGCAAGCGCGATGATTCTCACCTATCACGGCCACGCGGAGTTTCTGCTGGAAACAGCGGACGGTAAACGCGTCCTGTTTGACCCCTTTCCCTCTCAGATCGGCTTTCCGATGCGCCGGGTAAAGGCCGATGTGGTCTGCGTCTCCCACCACCATTTTGACCACAACTATGTGGACAAGGTGGACGGCAAGCCCATCGTGATTGACACCCAGGGCATCCACACGCCCCTGCCCGGCATCCGTGTACGCGCGGTTGTGGCCTTTCACGACCAGGAGCAGGGCAAGCTGCGCGGGGAGATCCTGTGCACACGGGTGGAGGCGGACGGCTTGTCCGTTTTGCACCTGGGCGATCTGGGAGAGGTGCCGGGGGCGGAATTGACCGAGCAATTGTTCATGCCGGACATCCTCATGATTCCCATTGGCGGCACCTACACCCTGGACGCGGACATGGCCGCCCGGACGGTCAAACTGCTGCAGCCCCGCGTCATCGTCCCCATGCACTACAAAAGCCCGCAGGGTGGTATTGACAAAATCACAACGCTGGCCCCCTTTGTGGAGGCCATGGCCCCGCTCATCCCCTCCGTTCAGCCCCTCATCCGCGTCACGCGGGAGGATCTGCCCTGCCAGCCCCACCTGGTGGAGCTGACTGTGGGATAAGGAGTACCTGTGCAGTTTCAAGAGCCCAGGCAAGGACCGCCCAATAAGCGCAGGCCGCGCAGCCTACGCAGTTTGTTCAACCTGCGCATCACCTGGTACAGCCTGCTCATCCTCTGCTGCGCCATCCTGTTAATGGGCTGGATCTTGGCCCGGGGTTATGACGAGGGCATCCAGAACCTGCGCAAAGCCGTGGACCAGGCGGACGACCTGGTGTTTGAAAAGGAGCGGGAGATCCTGCGCCTTCAGGAGCAGGTGCGCCTGGCTGCCACCGACCAGTTTATTGCCAATGAAGCCCGCACCAAGTACGGCTACCTCTTCCCCGGGGAAATCCGCTTTGTGGTGGTCAACCCCGAGGTGCTGGGCCTGCCCTCCCGCCCGCCGGAGGCCACACAGCCCCCGCCAAACCCATGATATGAGCGCAAGAGGTGTTAAGCGCGCGGGCGTCATCATCATCGGCTCCAACTCCACCAGGATGCTTACAGCCACCCTGGGCCAGCCGCTCATTGACCTCGTCCGCGGGCGGCTGGAGACAAAGCTGTTTTTGTCGCTCACAAAGGAGCGCAGATTGGACCCTGCGGCCATCAACCAGTTGGTTGACGCCGTTTTTTTGTTGCAGCAACAGGCGCTTGCCGCCGGCGCGGAGGAGCTTCATCTGGTCGCCACCAGCGCGGTGCGCGACAGCACCAACGCGCGGCAACTGGGCCGGGCCCTCCGTCAGGAAACGGGGCTTGCCCTGCGTGTGCTTACCGGGCAAAAGGAGGCAGCCCTGTCCTTTTTGGGCGCGGCCTATCCCTATCTGGACACCCAGGACATCGGCGTTGTGGACATCGGCGGCGGCTCTACGGAGGTCGCGCTGGGGAAAGCCACCCAGCTTTACAGCCTGCAGCTGGGCGCGTCCCGCCTGCATCTGGACTGCCCGGTCGGGGACATCAAAGCGTCAGACCGCGCGCTTGACACCGCGCGCCAGGTCATCAAAGCGGGGCTGCGCAAGGTCATCATCCCGCCTTCCGCCCGCTGGCTGTTGGTGGGCGGCACCGGCAACGCGCTGATGGGCCTCATCCGGGGCCATCTGCCGCTTGTCAGCGCGCCTGACTGCGGCTTCACCCTGAGCGAGGCGCGGGAGACGCTGCGCCTCTTAGCCGGGCTGACCCACGAGCAGCGCGCGATGCTGCCCGGCATGATGCCGGGGCGGGAGCACATCCTGCCCACCGGCCTGGCCATCCTCACCGCGCTGATGGAGGAGCTCCGCATCACCGACATGCAGGTAACCGTCCGCAACAATACGGACGGCTATCTGTATCAGCTTTATCAACATCATCAGAAGGCCTGAAACCATATCAATTCATGATGTCCCTCCGGATAAGCCCGGAGGTTTTTCATGTCCTGTTTTCTGCCGCTTTTTGACATTTGGGATACACCTGCCCTGCGCGCGTTGACAAGCGCCCCGCCGCTTTCTATACTGACAGCAAAACAAGAACGCATGTTCTCTTTAAGGGGTGATGATGATGACAGAAACGCTGCGCAGGCTGCGGGCGATGATGAACCTGCACGGAATTACCAGGAAGGAGGCCGCCCAGGCAATGTACCTGTCAACCAGCGCGCTCAACCGCAAGCTGCGCGGGGAAATTGGCTTAACACAAAAGGAGGCAGCGTCCCTTTTGCAAATGGTGGAAAAAAGGAGGAAGCCCACATCTTGAACGCCCGGGATTTACTGGAAAGCTTCGGGGACATGCTGGACAGGTCCGCCCTGTTGGCGCGCGAAACCGCGATGTGCAAGCGCCATATCCAAAAGGACGCTTTTAACGCGGACTACTGGCACAACAAAGCAAAGCGCAACCTGGCAGAGCGCAAGCGGCTGCAAACCCAGCTTGAGCGCCGGCAAAAGCAGCTCAACTACCTGTTAAGCAGCCTGCCCGATGAAGCCCAGCGCCAGGTGCTTGCCTTGCGCTACATCAGCCTGATGAGCTACGCGCAAATCAGCGAAACGCTGCATTTTTCAGTGCGGCATATCTACCGCTTACACCTCAAGGGCGTAAAGGCGCTGGACGCGCTGATGTCCTGATGAACCCGGCTGATTCCCTGCGCGAGCTGGCCCGCCAGGCATTGCGGCAGATGATTTTGGACAGCAAGCTGTCCGCGGGCGACCTGATCAAGGTGATCAGCATGCAAGAGGAGGCAAACCAGCCCGATACCCCGCGCGACTTCATCATCAAGGTGATGGAGGATGCGCTGTGAGCCAGGCCGTAGCCCAGGCCCCCCTTCTCTTGGTCGACCCTGCCGCCTTCAACGCCTGCTACCTGCCGCACTTGATGGCGCAGCAGCGCACCCAGATTTTCTATGGCGGCGCGGGCTCGGGCAAGTCCGTCTTCCTGGCTGCCCGCACGGTGCTGGACGCCCTGACCGGGCGCAACACGTTGATTGTACGCAAGGTTGCCCGCACGCTGCGAGCCAGCTGCTTTGCGGAGGCGCAAAAGTGCATCGCCCGCTTTTCCCTGTCTGACTTCTTTAGAATCAACAAGACAGAGATGAGTATCACCTGCGTGCGTAACGGGGCACAGCTGCTCTTTTTGGGGCTTGATGATGTGGAGAAGATCAAGTCCATCACCCCGCTTTCAGGCGCCCTGACAGACATCTGGGTGGAGGAGGCTACAGAGACCGCCTACCACGACATCAAGCAGCTGGAAAAGCGCCTGCGCGGCGCAAGCGCGCACACCAAGCGGCTCACCCTGTCCTTTAACCCG
>JAAYFC010000077.1 GCA_012728435.1 Clostridiales bacterium
AGGTAGTATTTGCTCCGCAAATCTCCACCTTCCCCTTGACATGAACGGACTGCTCAAACTGCTGACCAATGTGTAACCTATGTTTGACACTTCTACAATACAGGACACCCGGCATTCCTTCGCCAACTTGATTCTAAATAGGCGCTGTATTATACTGTGAGTGATTTTCATTTGAGGTGATTTGATGGAACTGGACCTGCATGGCAAGAACCTGTTTCAGGCAAGAACCGCGGTGATGTCGGCGCTTGCTCGTGCCACTGCCGCTGATTACCGGCTGAAAATCATCCACGGGCACAAACAGGGCAGCGCGATCCGCGATATGGTGCGGGATGAGTTTGTAAGCCATCCACGTGTTATCAGGCTGGAAAGCAGCCCCAACCCAGGACAGACGATTTTTGTCCTCAGAGAATACTGATGAGCCCCCAGGAAGGAGTAGTATGACACAAGGTCCTGGCCGCAGACCGGCAAGGCGCGCGCATCGAAGGGAAGAACGCCTTGGTCTTTTGATTTTTTGTGTAGCCATCATCGCGTTGCTGGTGATTGTTTCTCCCCTTGAAGTGACCCAAAAAGCGCTGAACGTCGATCCTGCCGCGCCTTCCACAGACGGCGGCGGCCTTCGGATTACGGAGTTGATGGCAGATAACTCCTCCGCTTTCCCGGATGAGCACGGCAGATTCTCCGACTGGATGGAATTAGCCAATGTATCTGACAGCCCCATCAGCCTAAAGGACAGGGCCCTTTCAAACCGGCCGGACCGCGCGCGATTTATCTTTCCGGATGTCACGCTAAAACCCGGTGAGCGGATTGTTGTTTTCTGCGATAACACCAACCAAACCGAAGCTGGTAAACCACTGCACGCCAAGTTCAAGATTTCCAGCATCACGGCCAGCGTCTACCTGTTTGACACCAACGGCTATGTGATTGACAAGGTGGAAGATACCCCCACCCTAAACGCTAATGAAACCTTTGCGCTGATGGAGGAGAGCGGCGAGTTTGAAAAAACCGACCTGTACTCGCCCGGCTTCCCAAACACTGCGGAAGGCTACGAAGCCTATATGGCCTCTTATCTGATTGAGTCCGGCACCCTGGTCATCAACGAAGTCTGCCCTGCGCCTCGCAGCGGGCTGAGGGATGAGGATGATGAGCTAAGCGACTGGATTGAGCTGAAAAACAACAGCAATGCGCCCATAGCTTTGGATGCGTTCGCACTGTCTGATAACGAGAATCGCCCCATTAAGTGGGTCTTTCCCGAAGATGCTGTCATCGACCCCTATGGACGATACCTGGTCTTCGCCTCCGGTAAAAACCGCGAGAATGCCCGCAACATCCCTCATACTAATTTCTCTCTCGCAGCTGAGGGTGAGACCATCACCTTGTCCACCATACAAGGACAGTTGCTGGACCGCGTCACCTATCCCAATATGCCGGTTGATCATTCCTATGGACGGGATGAAGAGACTGGTGAGTGGCACGTATTCCAAGTCCCCACCCCTGGCGTATCCAACGACAAGGTGGGTTTCCACAAAGCGGATGAGTATATGCGCGCAATCAACCCATACAAGATTTATATCTCCGAGGTGATGAGCAGCAACGATAACATCGCCCCTACAGCAGGTGGGCCCATGACTGACTGGGTTGAAATAGTCAGCTATGCTGACACTGTTCAGGACATCAGCGGCTGGGGACTTTCGGACAGCCTAACCTGGCCGCGCAGGTGGCAATTCCCCTTAGGCACCAGCATTTGGCCTGGCGAGCACAAGGTAATCCACCTTAGCAAAAGCAAAACACCAGGGTCAAACGCAGCAGCCCTGCACGCCAATTTCGCCGTGAAGCGGGCTGGGAGTGAGGTGATGACGCTGTCTAACAGCGATGGGCGGGTGTTAGACCGGATTGTCACGCCTGAAATCCCGACCGATATTTCCTACGGCCGCTCCCCCGGGAAAGAAGGCTTTTTTTATTTTGATGAGCCCACCCCCGGCGCCGCCAATTCTGTAGGTTTTTTTGGCTACGCGCCCAAGCCCACATTCTCACAACCTGGCGGGCTTTATCAGCAGGATATCAGCCTGAGCATCACAATTCCCGCGGGTGGAGTGGTTCGCTATACCCTGGATGGCTCTATCCCCACCATCAACAACAGCCGCATCTATGAAGGACCCATTCACATCACTGACACCACCGTGGTCCGCGCCCGCGGCTTTCGTGAAGGGCTGCAACCTTCCCAGGTCATTACATCCACCTATGTGATGAAAACATACTTCACCCTGCCTGTCGTCTGCCTCACCACAGACCCTATCGAATTGTGGGATCCAGAGCAGGGCATGTTAGCGTTTGGTGAGGGGGTTGATATCACAAAATATGAAAAAATTCCGTTTAAAAACCCCTATCCGACCTACGCCATCCACGGGAAAAAGCACCGACCCGGGTATGCGGAGATGTTCCGCCAAAACGAGGAGAATGCTGTTTTCAGCCAAGGCGTCACCTTTGCCTTGATTGGACAGTATTCCCTGGATATGCCTCAAAAATCCTTCAAGGTACAGTCAAGGGCCAGGTTTGGCAGCAAGTATATCCACGCCGCACTCTTTGATGACAGGCCGTTTGATATCTATAAATCCTTTGTGCTGCGTGTAAGCGGCAATGATGCTGTGTGGACACGCATGGCGGACGGCGTACAGTCCCGCCTGGTAGACCAGTTGGATACCACCGTCATACACCAGGCGTGGAACCCAGTGATTGTCTATTTAAATGGGCAGTACTGGGGACATTACAACATGCGTGAGCGTGTCAGCCGCTATTTTGTCGCTCAGCATGAGGGCATGGACATCCGCGATGCCGATGAGATGACCATCCTGGAAGCCAACAGCAAGCCATACTGGGGCAGCAACGCAGAATACAGGGAGATGCTTGCCAAGGCGAAAACCTTATCCCCCGGTAAAAACCCGGACGATTTAAAGTACCTGACCGACCGGATTGATGTTGAAAACTATTTTGACTATATGGCGTTAGAGGCCTTTTTCGCCAATACCGACACCGGTAACATCCGCTACTACAAGCTTAATGACGGCGGCAAGTGGCGCTACATTTTGTTTGATTTAGACTATGGTCTGTTTAATTCCAACGCCAATGGTATTCGGAACATATTAAACCCCAAGGGAACCGGTGTTAACAACGCGATTGATAATACTCTTATCCGTAAACTTCTTGAGAACGCAGAGATGATGGACCTTTTCCTGCGCCGGTTTGGTATCATCTTTAAGACACTCACCAGCGACGTGATGCTGGCACAAATTGATGAATGCTATAACCTACTGCAGCCAGAGATGATGATGCACTATGAGCGGTGGTCCGCCTATCACCTGAAGAGCATTTCATCTGAGCAGCCACAGACTGTGGACGGCTCCATGCGCTACTGGAACGCCCGGGTAGACCGCATGAAGAATGTGGTTAAGAAGCGCCCCACCATTTGTTGGGACCAGGTGAAGGAGTGGTTTAACCTGACGGACGCACAGTTGACGGAGTATTTTGGCCCCCGGCCCGATATGCCGCCAGGTGTCATCTAAAACACCTGCTTATTAGAAAAGCCTGCACACCAGCAGGCTTTTTCATGTAAAAAGGCAGCATCATCGTTGCCTTTAAAACATAGTGGTTACCGTTACTTCTTGTTAAGCATGTTTTTAACCAGGCCGACGATTGCGGTCAGCGCGCCACCACCCACACCACCGCCCACGATGCTGGCGATGATGCTGCCGATATCCGTACTGCCGGACGCCGAGTTCGCAACGCCCAGCAACCCAAGCAGCTGGCTGCCGCCCAGACCACCCAGAACACCGGCGATGGTATTGCCGATATTCCCAAGATTAAGCTTAGAGGATGCCTTGCCTGCAGCATTACCGCCTACAGCTCCTGAAATCGCCTGGATGATCATTTGAAGAATCCCCGTCATAATATGCTCCTTTCATGGCTGGTGTAACCAGCCGACAACCTTAGGTTGATATTCATATAATACCCAACAAATTGCCGGGCATATCACCTTGAATCATTTTGATTCAAAAATTGCTCTGCTTCTTTTAAGATGACACGCACATCGCTGAAGGATAGTTTTCGATAGGCCTGATTATACGGCAAAATATGCGCCTGGACATCATCACCTGAGGCAATGCCCTGCGCGCAATCAAAGGTTGCAAGGAAGTAGGTGAAATGCTTCAGCATACCCCGGCCCTGAGGATACACAATCTCCCCTCCAAAGCCTGGGATGATTTTCGCTGTGATCCCGGTCTCCTCATAGATTTCCCGCAGTGCAGTCTGGGTTTCAGTCTCCCCCTCCTCCACATGGCCCTTGGGCAGGCCGGTATTGCCGGACTGTTCCGTCACCAGCACATACAAGCGTTCACCCTTCTGCTCGCAGTACAGCACCGCGCCAGCAGAATACTCATGCTTGTAATTAGCATATAAGGCTTGCTTGCTCAAGACGCAGGTGTACATCACTTGCCCGATGGCAGTCAGCTCCTGTTTCCGGATTTGGAAACCAAGCGTTGTGTAAAAGCCCAAGTTATCCCCCAGGCTCATCGCGGTGAGTTCAAAAAGGCCCAAGGAACAGAACGCCTCTACAACCAACCGCCTGCCTAAACCGCGGCGTTGATAATTGGGGTTGACCGCGACAGTCAACACCCGGGCAATCCCGGGCGTTTTCTCCTCCATGGTTAATATCCCAATCACGCGCCCGTATTGGACGAAACCGAACACCTGGTAAATCTCCATCGATTGCCAGGCGGAGACCATGCGCTTGTATTGGTTTGCTGTTAAATGCTGGGTGCAAGGTGCCAACAAATCCGCCACACCAGGCAGGTGAAGACGGCTTTTCATGTTGACAAACATCGGTCGTGAGCGGTGGATGCTTGGGGTAACCTGTGACTTGGCGAAAGGTTCCTGCGAATGTTGGGGATAATTGGCGTGACTCATAGATAAGCTTTCTTTTTGATTCCTTAGGTATGATTAGATTTACTTATGCAGTGATACGTACACCGCACAACCATTGACTCATTCGTTGTTTATATTAAGAAGTTGGACAGCTCCTGTCAATCACGGGAAAACGATTCTTTGATAAGATAAGGTTTATTTGTAGGACAATTTCCGCCTTTTTATTGTATGATTGTGTGGAAATGCTTTGTTTTTTACTGATTTCAGGGTATAATACCCGTGGATTCAACCTACAAGTACGGACAATGGAGGAAGGCAACATGAAAGCAATTATAAACGGCATCTTGCTAATCGGTGATCAGGAAGTCACCGGGAAGGCCCTCCTGTTTGATGAAACAATCCAAGACCTTGTGCCGGCTAATGAGATTCCTGCAGGGTGTGAGGTCATCGATGCCAAGGGGAACTATGTCTCCCCCGGCCTGATTGACTTGCATATACACGGATATCTTGGAGAGGACACCTCTGATGGAAGCCTGGAAGGCATCCGCACCATCGCGGAAGGCGTGATTAAAAATGGTGTCACTGCCTTCCTGCCCACCACCATGACGGTGTCCTGGCCGGAAATTGAAACAGCGCTTAACAACGTCCGGCAAATGGTCATAGAAAGCAAAAAAGGTAACTTTACCGGCGCTCAGGTTCTCGGCGCGCATGCGGAAGGCCCTTTTATCAACCCCAAGCGCAAGGGAGCCCAGTCCGCGGAGGCCATCCTGCCACCGGACGCCAACAAAATACTGGCGCACAAGGACGTCATCAAAATCATTACCATGGCACCTGAAATGCAAAACGGCATTGAGGTAATCCAGAAGGTCACGCAAACGTCCAACATCGTTGTATCCATCGGGCATACAGATGCCAGTTTTGACCAGGCTGCGGAAGCCATCAAGGCCGGCGCATCCCACATCACCCACCTGTTCAACGCCATGACCGGACTGAATCACCGTGACCCGGGTGTCGTTGGCGCAGCCCTCACCCATCCTGTATCAGTGGAATTAATCGCGGACACCTTCCATGTGCATCCAGCCCTGTTTGGCATGCTTCGCGATACAAAGAAAGACTTGTTTGTGCTGGTAACCGACTGCACGCGCGCAGGCGGCCTGGGCGATGGCGAATACACCCTGGGTGGTCAACCCATTTTTGTTAAGGGCATTGAGTGCCGTCTGGCTGATGGCACCATCGCAGGCAGCGTGTTAAAGCTTAATGAGGCGGTCTATAACCTGCGTGAGCGCGCCGGCATCACAACCGCGCAGGCAGTCTGCGCAGCATCCCACAACGCAGCTCGTGTCATTGGCGCGGAAAACCACAAAGGATCACTTGAAAGAGGCAAGGACGCTGACATCGTCCTGTTTGATCACAATTTGAATGCGCTGTCCGTCTTTATTGGCGGTCAACTAAAATATCAAAAAGGAAGTGACGCACAATGAAAACACTGACCCCACCGCTTGACCCTGGTTTCAACCCGCTGTCCATCGTCTTTAGGGATTACCAAAAAGCTGTACAAGAGCATGGCAGCTCTTCGCGTTTTGTTGTGCGCATCCAGCGCGCGGAGGAGCTCTACTCCACTTTTAGTATGGACATTTTACCGGAGGGTGTTGATGAAACATTGACTTTAACCCTTCTTGATCGCTTGGTGAAAACCCTCCTTTGGGTACGCGGTGGTTACCGCATCATTACCTCCGGCGCCAGATATGTTCATGAACATCTGGTGGCAGCCTATCAGGATGGCGGTGCACGCGCATTTGACGCGAACTTTATGAACACCGTGTATGAGCGCCCCTTTGAAGTGTACTACGCGGAGGACCCTGCCAGCATCGAGCAGTCCAAGGAAGGCGCCAGCTCCATCGGCAAACACCTGGACGGCTGCCGTATTGGCTTTGACGCGGGCGGAAGTGACCGCAAGGTTAGCGCGGTCATGGACGGAAAAACCTTGTACTCCGAGGAAGTCGTCTGGCACCCCAAGGTTACTGAGGACCCGGACTATCACTACAACGGCATTTTAAGCGCAATGAAAACCGCCGCCTCACATCTGCCGCGCGTAGACGCGATTGGCGTGTCCAGCGCAGGCGTATACATCGACAATAAGGCGATGGTGGCCTCCCTGTTTTTAAAGGTGCCAAAGGAGCTCTTCCAAAGCAAGGTTAAGAACATCTACATCAATGCAGCTAAGGAAATTGGTGATATCCCGCTGGTGGTCGCCAATGACGGTGACGTCACCGCGCTGGCTGGCGCCATGAGCCTTGAGTCTGGCAATGTGCTGGGCATCGCGATGGGTACCAGCGAAGCCGGTGGGTATGTCGATCACAAGATGCGTATCACTGGGTGGTTGAACGAGCTGGCCTTTGTGCCCGTTGATATGAACCCGAGCGCCATGGTGGATGAATGGTCGGGCGACTATGGCTGCGGTGTCAAATATTTCTCGCAGGATGCTGTCATCAAGCTCGCACCGGCCGCGGATATCGATCTGTCCGCCGCTGATACCCCCGCCGAAAAACTAAAGATTGTCCAAAAGGAAATGGAAAAAGCGAACCCCAAGGCGATGGACATCTTTAAATCCATCGGCGTGTACTTTGGCTATGCCATAGCTTGGTACGCCCTCTTTTATGAAATCAGCCAGGTGTT
Organism: Clostridiales bacterium; assembly: GCA_012728435.1. Classification (GTDB taxonomy): domain Bacteria; phylum Bacillota; class Clostridia; order Christensenellales; family Aristaeellaceae; genus UBA6115. The sequence goes on from JAAYFC010000077.1 coordinate 7,591, forward strand.
GATCATGGGCCGCGTCACCAGTGGCTTGGGCGGCGACTTGATCATCAAGCATGCCCGGGAAGTGCTGGAGAAGGACTTCCCCGAACTGGCAGCGAAGATGACCTTGAGCCTGCCGGACGAGAAAGCCCGCCGTGTTGGTCAGTCCGTCGCTGCGGCCAGCTTGCCGGAAATCGTTCGCTAACAAGCTCCTTCCTACAGGTTAAACGGGTGCCGGATGAGCACAGTTCTTCGCTTAAACCGGCACCCGTTTCCTTTGATAAAAGCCTTGAAAAGGATTTGACGCTTTGCTATCTTCATGCTACAATTGCGCTTGTCGGTTGACGGCCTGCCAATATAGCTCAGTTGGTAGAGCAGCGGTTTCGTAAACCGCAGGTCAAGGGTTCGAGTCCCTTTATTGGCTCCACGAGGTGTAGCGCAGCTTGGTAGCGCGTTTGGGTCGGGACCAAAAGGCCCAGGGTTCAAATCCCTGCACCTCGACCAGATGAAAGACGGGAGCAGCCCTGCTGCCTCGTCTTTTAGTTTGACTATAAAGGATTAGACCTGAGGAAATTGGGGCTCAACACCTAATTCCGTGAAA